>WFLY01000094.1 GCA_009177215.1 Bacillota bacterium | reverse complement strand
ATTCTCTTTTGATAATAATACCTTTGAGGCAGCGCTTCAATATATTCCTCTCAACCCTTCGGTTACCTTTTCTCTGTAATATTTCTNTCATAAACGCTATCATAAAATTTATTTGCGCAGCCATTGCATACCGCACATAACTTACATTCTTCTACCTTTTCTTTGGCTTGTTTGGCTCCGTTTCTTATTCCCTCTGTAGAAGTATCACTATATATTTCTAACGCTTTCTCAAACAATTTAATATGCTCTGGCATTTCTATTATCTTATTTACCCGATTCAAGTTATCTTGAAGGTTGGTAAAATACTGTTTTATGATACTTCTAGTCTTTTTTACTGCGGAGTACCTCTCATGTATGACCCTTTCATCCAAATCACCTTCAAAATTACTATATTCATTTATAATACTAGTCATGTCATTATACAATAAGTCCCATAATGGCTGAAGACACGATTCCATATTTCATCCCCCTTTTTCACTAATCATTCTAGTGTACTGACATATATGTCGGAATAAATCGTCATTTTTTAACAGCTTCCTTCATTTTTTATCATTCATCCGAAAGCGCTTCCCTCACCCACACAGACGCCACGTCATTCTCGTCATAATCACTTGAAATAATCTCATGATCAGCCTGTCGGGAATAAAATCCCGCAAACTGTCCGTTATACACAAACATGCCCGTAAGATTACTATATTTCTTAAACGCAGGCGTACTTTTCCGAAAATCAATATTCCATGAACGGTAAGGCATTACAAATTCCTGCATAATATAATCCGCATTTTTATGCTCCGCAATCAATTCCTCCCACTTTTCCTGCTTGAAATTCACCCCCGCATAAATACCCTTTGCACCGTAGGAATCCTTGGGCTTGATTATCCAGCCCTCACGGTTTTTCAGGATGTCGCTGCCTGCAATCTTCTCCTCCGTCAGCTCTGCGGTAAAGGGAATATGCTCCTTCAAAAATTCTGTTTCCTCCTCCGTCAAAAATGCGTAGGTACGCTCATGATTCAACAGATAAAACAGCGTCTTGTCATGGATAATCTGGGTACAAAAATCCCCAATCAGACATACCCTGCCCGCCCTTACGGCATCCATGAAAGCCGATATCTCCTCTCTGTGCTTCATAATGTCCGAGGTCACCGCCCGGCGGTAAATGGCGTCAATCACCATACCGTCCGGCGCATAGAGATGTTCTCCGTCAAAGGTGAGCTTTCTTATCTCACACACCTGCGTCCGCATCCCAGCCCTCCTAAAGCTCTCGGCAAACTGCCCGAATTCCTCCATGGAGCAGCCCAGCTCCAGAAAATCCACAATTGCCACACTGGGATACCCTTTACCATCGCCGCCATTTCGGTAAATCTCAAGAAATGCCCCTGCCCACGAATCAAACAGCTCAAAAGAATGAATCTCATATTTCTTTTCCAAGTCCTGATAGGCTTTCGTCAGCTTCAGCGCTATGTTTAGCTCCCTGTCCTCATTCATGGAGCTGCAGCCGTCCGCATTAAACTCACAAAATTTAAAGCTGCCGTTCTCCTCATTGTAGAATATATCAAGCCGACAGATAGGCAGCAGANNTTCANACCGGGGCGNTNGGAGAATCNACTCCTCCAATTCCNCCNAGAAGTTAAAANTTTTTCTGTAATCCNGCTGNGTCAGGTATTCCCTTATCACCTTTCTCAAAATACCATACATCATTTCCACACTGGTTTTCAAATAGTCCTTCACCTTCTCGGGAAATACCTGTGCCATATACAGGGAATAGATGGGCTTACCCTTATACTTCGCAGTAGAATTGTTCAGATACTCCAACGATTGCCTTGCCGTTTGAGCGTTTCCTTCCATATTCTCCTCTATCAGCTTTTTATAATATTCATTCACAAATTTCATTTTTGCTCCCATCTGTGCGCTGTGGTGCACATTCAAAATCCTTTCTCTCTGCCTTGTACTCTCATACGCAGGCAGCTTAAATATTGTTTTTCCTTACCATTCAATGCTGTCTCTGCCAAATCAAACAATTCGTCCGCCGCTTCCGTGATACTCTTCCCTTGGATTACCGTATCGCTTCCCTGCTCTAAAAGCCTGTCCGCTAAAGCGTCAGACGCTTCTACAGTAGTAAGCCCTATGGCCTCCAGCCAATTTAAGGTATTATCCAGAATCGAAAACAAGCTCTTTACCAACACCACANAGCCCAGCNCCTCCTCAATGGGAAGACTGTCCGCTCCCCGAAGCTCCAGNACCTTTTTTAAGCGCACACAGGGAAAAACCATGGACAATGCATTTTCAATTTCCTCATCACCCATAATCCTCCCCGCATACAAATCCCGTGCCGCTTGGGAGGTAGGAATCTCTCTGGCTCCCAGCTTCGCCACAATCAGGGGCGTGTCATAGACAAATTCCGCATAGGAACGAAAGCTTAGCTCTCTGCCCTTTAAATAAGCGTACACATTCGTTCTATGCTTGTCCACCTCCCGCCAAATCTTCGTGCGGATTAGCGGCTTGCGGGTAGGCTCACCCTCGAACATAGGAGTATTTGCCGTTATCCACGATAAAAGAGGCGTCAGTTTATAAGCCGCCTCATATTTGCGGATAAAATCCGCCTCATCTAAATAATCCACGGATACCTGTGTAGCGGCAGTTCCTCTCATCATGCAGCAGCCATATTTGCCGATTCGGGCAAAATATTCATTCATATACTGATATCGCTTTTTGGGAATCAATTCCTGTTCTTCCGCTAAGCCCTTCGGAAGATAGCCTGCCTCTACCAGTCTGCAGCCCCATACGGCTAAAGCGGCATCCGCTTCTTCGCGAAAGCTTGTATAAATATTGCGGATTTTATCTACATCCGCCTGTGGTGAAATACTTATTTCCAGCTGACCTGCCGGTTCAATACTGATGGCAGCATCCTCTCTTCTTAATGCAATCAAATGCCCCTGAGAATAAAATTTTTCCTGATATTTACCGCTCAGCTCACAAAGCAGCGCCTCAATTCCTATCTCACCACTGTAGGAAAGCGGTTTATTGTGTTTATCTACCGCAAAGTGCTCCAGCTCCAACCCTAAAAGGGAAGCGCTTTTGCAGCCCTCCCTAAAGTAAGTTACAATATTGTTTAGATTTATTTCTTGAATATTATCCATAATTTACATCACAAAATCCCGGTTTATCCGTTTTCTTCCCCTTCAAAACTTGCCCCTGCCAGACTAACCCTGTCGATTATTTTGCATCTGCACCTGAAATCGGCTTTCAATTAAGTCCAACGCCATGGCGTACTGCTGCATTTCCTTGCTGACCTTATCCTTATCGTCATATTCTCTCTTGTAGCAGATACGGTGCTCCATGCTCGCCCAAAAATCCATGGACAGCGTGCGGAACTGTATTTCCACCGGATAATATTCCATAGCGTCCAAGCAGTGAATAGGAACTCCAAACACGATATGAAAGCTACGGTAGCCGCTCTTTTTGGGGTTCTTGATATAGTCCTTCTCCTTGATTACAATTAAATCGTTCTGTCTTTTCAGACATTGTACTAAATCATAAATCTCCTCCGGAAAATAGCAGATAACACGGATACCGGCAATATCCATCAAGTGGTCCTTGGCATTCATGACACTGTCGGTCAAATCCAGACGCTCCAGCTTCTCCTCAATGCTCTTCTTTCCCTTAACCCTGTTCTGGATATGATGAATCGGCTTACCTGTNTCCTTATTGCTATAAATACTGTGGTTTAATATCTCCAATTTGGTCATCATAANACNGTTNACGTNCNNATANGGTCTGATTAATTCATAATATTGCTCGTTTGTCATTCGTGTTCNCTCTACACAGCTTATTTTGCGGGNAGCGAACCATCGGNTCCCCATATNTNACAGTTCNGCCATACCCATTCATAAGTCACCGAAATGTAACTTATTGTTAATTATACCTCAGAAATATGAACATCGTGTGAGCAGTTTCTAAAATACGACTTATCTTTTTATTAACTCTTCTTAATATCTTAAAGCTTCATTGCCTTAATCCTGTCAATAGCCTCCACAGTGCTCTCATAGCTTCCGAAAGCAGTCAGCCTGAAATAATGCTCCCCACTTGGTCCGAAGCCCGAGCCGGGTGTACCCACTACATTAGCATTCCCCAGAAGATAATCAAAAAATTCCCAGCTTGTCATATTGCCCGGCGTCTTCAGCCAGATATAAGGAGCATTCACGCCGCCGGAAACCGTGTAGCCCGCTTCCTTTAAGCCGTTGTAGATATAACGGGCATTATTCATATAATAGGCAACCTGCGCCTTCAGCTGCTCCTTGCCCCCTTCCGAGTAAACCGCTTCACCGGCACGCTGAATAATATAAGGCGCACCGTTGTATTTGGTACCGTGGCGCCTTGTCCAAAGTGCGTGGAGACTCACATCCTCCGCCTTAAGCTCCTTGGGAATCACGGTGAATCCCAGACGGACGCCGGTAAAACCTGCGTTTTTGGAAAAAGAACGCATCTCTATAGCGCATGTCCTTGCGCCGTCACATTCATAAATACTATGAGGAACATCCTCCTCGGAAATATATGCTTCATAAGCTGCATCATATAGAATGACGGCTCCCACCTTATTGGCATAATCCACCCACTCCTGAAGCTGTGCCTTATTGACAGTAGCGCCTGTCGGATTATTAGGGAAGCACAAGTAAATCAAATCCGGAGTCTCCTTGGGAATCTCGGGTGTAAAATTATTATCCGCCGTACAGGGCATATAAATTACATCGCTCCAGATTTCCGTATTCTTGTCATAGGTGCCCGTTCTCCCTGCCATAACATTGGAATCCACATAAACGGGATAAACAGGGTCACACACCGCAATCTTATTGTCCAGACTGAAAATTTCCTGAATATTGGAGCAGTCACATTTCGCTCCGTCGGATACAAAAATTTCATCTGCGCTGATATCGCAGCCTCTCGCCTTATAATCATTATCGGCAATTGCATTCCGCAAAAATTCATAGCCCAAATCGGGAGCGTAGCCCCGGAAGGTTTCAGCGTTTCCCATCTCGTCCACCGCACTGTGAAGCGCTTCCAGAATCACAGGCGCCAGGGGCTGAGTCACATCCCCAATACTCAGACGAATCACCTTCTTATCCGGATGTGCCGCCTGATACTCACGCTGCTTTCTTCCTACCGTGGAAAACAGATAGCTTCCCGGCAGCTTCAAATAATTATCATTCACCTTAAACATCGCATTTCTCTCCTTTGGTCGTACCGATTTCTCCCTCAAATACAGTGACGGCAGGTCCTGTCATAAACACAAGATTCCGCTCCCTATCCCACTCGATTAACAGTTCACCACCTAATAGTTTAACAGTTATTCTGTCATCCGTCAAATTATTCAGGACACAGGCAACCGCAGTGGCACAGCAGCCCGTTCCGCAGGCAAGAGTCTCGCCCGTTCCCCTCTCCCAGACACGCATAAAAACGGTTTGCCTGTCTATAATCTCCACAAATTCCGTGTTGGTACGTCTGGGAAAACGCTTATGGTTTTCAAATTTAGGACCGAGCTTTTCCAAGTCAAGCTCCTTTACTCCCGCAGTAAATATAACCGCATGGGGATTTCCCATGGACACACAGGTCATACGGTATTCCTTATCCTCCACCAAAATGGGGGAATCCACTACCTGTTCTCCCGCAGCCTCTACCGGAATCAGTGCAGGGTCAAGCACCGGGCTTCCCATATTCACCCGAACCAGACTTACCGTACCCCTGTCAGAGGCATTTTCCTTAGTCACCGTCAAATCCAAATATTTGATTTGACCGGCGCTGACGATACTGATATGTACCTTGTCGGTAAGCCCCTTGTCATACACATATTTTGCCACACAGCGGATACCGTTGCCGCACATCTCCGAGCGGCTTCCGTCCGCATTGAACATCTCCATCTCAAAATCAGCGTTGTCGCTTGGATTGATAAAAATTACCCCGTCGCCGCCGATACCAAAGTGACGGTTGCTTAATTCTCTCACAAGCTCAGGTTTTTCCTCCGCGCTTATCTTTTCCGTGAAGCCGTTTACATAAACATAATCGTTACCACAGCCCTGCATCTTTGTAAATTTCATAATAATCTCCATTCTATGTCTTCATCATGGACAGCACCATTTGTGCCGTCTCCACTATATTCGTGCCGCTGCCCATACTGCATTTCTGCAAATATTTATGAGCCTCGTCCTCTGTCATATGGTTTCGCGCCATTAAGGTTTCCTTTGCCGTCCTTATGATTGCTTCCTCCTCTACAGTTCTCTGCTTTGGCTGCTGCCGCAGCTTACGTCTGCGGCGTTCAATGCCTTCTGCCATCATACCTACCGTCTCCAGCAAATCATTGACTTTTAGGGGCATGGACAGACATACGACATCGTTGCCGTAGCATTCGTTTATCAGCCTTTGAGATGCCATAAGAAGCAGTTCAAAGCCGTAAGGCAGGCATTCCAACAGTTCCGAATACACCATATCCGGCAGCTTATAGCTGCAAATAACAATACCGTCGTGCAGTCCGTCCGCCTGACTGATTGCCTGTGCGCCCGTGGTACATACGCCCGTTACACGAAAGCCGCCGCGCACCAGTACGCTTTTAATGCTTTTTGCATCCTCCGGCTTCGGTAATACAATAATGATATTTGTCAAATGCCCACCTCCTTTGCCAAAACCAAAAACCCTTGCGGAATAAATCTAAAGTAGGTTATGCATTTTAATACTTATATAAATACTCTTCAATCTCCCAATTTGATACTTGTGAACGGTATCTGACCCACTCCTCTTTTTTTGCCGCAATATAGCACTCGGAAATATGTCTGCCCAGCACATTGCAGATAAAGCTGTCCTTCTCAAGCTCCTCCAGCGCTTCCGGCAGATTAGCAGGCAGGCTGTCAATATTATTTTCTTTTCTCTCAGTATCGGTCATTGCAAAAATGTTGCCGCTCACACACCCCGGCGGTTCCATTTTATTAACAATGCCGTCCAAGCCGGCGCTCAGGCATACCGCCAGCGTAAGATATGGATTTGCCGCCGAATCAGGACTTCTGAGTTCAATTCTGGTTCTTTCGCCGCCGTCGGAGGGAATACGGATTAAGGGGCTTCTGTTGGTAGCGCTCCATGCAATATAAACGGGTGCCTCAAAGCCGGGAATCAATCTTTTATAAGAGTTTACCAAGGGATTCGTAATTGCCGCCATTCCCTTGATATGCTTTATCAGACCGCCCATAAAATAATATGCCTCCTTACTAAGACCTAAAGCATCCTGTTTATCCTCAAAAACATTCTTACCGTTTTTGTCCTTCAGGTTCATATGGATATGCATACCCGAGCCGTTCACATCACTCTTCGGCTTAGGCATAAAGGTAGCGTGAAGTCCATGGCGCTTTGCAATCGTGCGAACGGCAAGCTTAAAGGTCATGATATTGTCCGCCGTTTGCAGTGCCTCGTCATGCCTGAAATCAATTTCATGCTGCGCAGGCGCCATCTCGTGGTGGGAAGACTCAATGACAAAGCCCATGTCCTCCAAGGTCATTACTATTTCACGCCTTGCGTTTTCTCCGAAATCCAAGGGACCTATATCAAAATATCCCGCCTGCTCATGGGTCGCCGTTGTGGGCATGGTATTTTCATCGGTGTCAAACAAGAAAAATTCACACTCCGGACCCACTTCAAAAATATACCCCATATCCGCCGCCTTTTTAATTGCCTTCTTCAACACATATCTGGGGTCTCCCTCAAACGGCTCCCCGTTAGGGCGGTACACATCGCAAATCATTCTCGCCACCTTTCCCTGCTGAGGTCTCCACGGAAATATCTCCAGCGTGGAATAGTCGGGATACAAATACATATCCGATTCCTCAATCCTTACAAAGCCGTCAATAGCGGAGCCGTCAAACTTACATTTATTATTCAGCGCCCTCTCAAGCTGGCTCGCCGTGATGGCAAGATTTTTCAAATTGCCGAACATATCCGTAAACTGCAGACGGATAAATTCCACATCCTCTTCCTCCACCACTCTGATCACATCTTCCCTCGTGTAGTTCTTCATGCTAACCTCCGTTTCTGCTTAAAAGACCCTATTTTATAAAAAGGCGCTCTTACCCTTTCCGTAAGAACACCTTTGTCCTGTTATCCATAATAACAATCGTTACCGTATTTTGTCAATGCATATCTTTCCGGGCGGGTGCATATTCTTTACAAAGACCCAAGGAGAATACGGATGAGCGCAAAAACCAAAATAGTTGTACTTCACATGAAGGAATTGATTTATACAGGCATTTTCGCCGCATTGGGAATTCTGTTTATCGTGCTGTTAATTATGATGTTCCTGCCAGACAAAGAGGAAACCCCGTCTTTGGACGCACCTACTGAAGAGACTGCAGATGACAGCACAGCCACCGCAGCCTCCGGCTCCATATACATACCGGGTATTTATACCACAGAGCTTGTTCTTGGCGGGCAAAGCGTAGATGTAGAGGTCATTGTAAACAAGAGCAGCATCTCCTCTATTCAACTGGTAAATCTTAACGATGCCATTACCACCATGTATCCGCTGCTACAGCCTACCTTTGATTCCATCTGTGCACAGGTATATGAAACACAATCGCTGGAACAGGTAACTTATACTGCCGAAAGCAAATATACTTCACTTGTGCTTTTACAAGCAATTAAAAATTCTTTGGATAAAGCGTCTGCGGAAAATAAACCCGCGGAATCAGAAAACTCTGATTCGGATGTATCCCCTACCAAAATTACAAACTAAAAAACAGCGCTCCTGCTCCTTAAATCCAAAGTAGCAGGAGTGTTGTTTTTCCAAACAGTTATCCTCTTTCGTCCAAATACAGCCGGACACGGCTCTGGATTATCTTCACCACATCATCCAGCTTCTTGTCTCCCTTAAAGTAAGGAGCCGCTTCCTCACCGATTATGTTAAAAATCTCAAATTCCTCATTTCCGGTAACAGTGGCACCCAAAAAAGCGTTCCTCACCTTTCCCACCTGTTCCTCTGTGAGTGCTGAACCTGTCACGGTATTCCCGTTTTCATCCAAAGTCAGTAATTCCTCTCCAAGCTCTTCTCTCAGCTTCTCTTCAAAGGCATCCTTACCCGGTGTAAAAAAGAAACTGTTTTTCTTTTGCGCATCCACAAAATGAGCTTCCACATACTCCCATGCCGCCTCTGCATTCTGCGTGCCGCTGCAAATCCCTACCTCACTGTCGTAGGAAATACTGTTGCTGCTTTTCTCCCCCTGTATCTTTCCGCTGACGGGGTAGCCTACCAGCGTCAGCTCCTGACCGCTAATGACTTCCGCCTTCTGCAATTCCGTAACAGAGTTCATATAAAGCTCCCAAAACACTACCTCCCCTTCCCGTGCTCTGGCTTGGGCGCTCTTATTCACGGTTTTTACATCCAGCGCAGCGATGCGTTTCAAAATAGAACGGAAATCCTCCCCGTCCAGAGCTGCCGTTCCCGCTTCTATGTCAACAAAGCCGTTTATGCCGTTGTATAATGCCATCCGAAGGATTTCCTCCTTCATCCTTTCCGCGGAAGCCCCTTCCCATGACAGCGCGTCGGGATATTCCTCCAGTAAATCCAGATATTCCCCTATGTTCCAACTGTCCTTCCCTTTAAGAAGGCTTGTGGGGCAGGCAAGCGCCATCAGTCTCATTGTTTTGGGAAGGGCGTAAATTCCCCCGTCCACGGCAATGTCCTCCGGCAGTCTTGAAATAAAATCATCCCAATAAATCTTGTCGCTCTTTTCTATAAAGGGGGTCAAATCCAACAGGTATCCGTTGCGGACATAGTTTTCCGTCCTTCCCGATACTTCCACAATATCCGGACCGTCCTTTGAGGCAAGATAAGCATAGAACTGCCCCTCCTGCTCCGGAAATTCAAAGCCCTTCAAGGTCAGCTGATAATTCTTATGCAGCTGGTTAAAGCTCACTACGCTGCCCTGAAGGTTTTGGGAGTCAAAGGCTGCGAAGGTCAGCTGCGTTTTCGGCATATCCTCCTCTTCGCCCTCCTCTACCCGCTTTACCTGAGAGTTCAGCCAGACAAAACGAATCATGGCGCCTTCCTCTTCCCTCAGACCGATTACATACCTTTCTTCGCCCAAAGCCTTAAATATCCTGACTGACATTAGCGAGGCTTCCACGCCGCAATCGGTAAAGCTTAGGATTGCCTGACTGCTGCCAGCCTCCCAGTCATACCGGACAAGCATATCATTTTCCAAATAATACAGTCCGCCCTGCTCCTTAAACCATAACCTGCCTTCTCTAAAGTCCTTTTGAAGCAGTTCCTTTCCGTCCGCGCCCTGATACACCGTAATGCTCTGACCGTTCTGTGTCTCCTGCCGCACGGCAATCTTCCCCCCACCAACATCCGTTAGCTGTTGAATTATCTGTCCTTTCACGGTCAGACATCTTTCAAGCCTTCCTGTCTCTTCAAAACAGAACAGCTCCGTCCGGGAAGAAGCATAAATCCTTCCGTCACTCCCTGCCAGCACCTGTGTGATAAAGGTATCCTGCTGTACATTTGGTATCTCCTGCCTCCACAGCGCTTCACCCTTTTCATCCATTTTCCGAAGCTCCAAAAAAGATTCGGAATCCCAATCCACTTCATTGTCACTTGTCGTTCCGAAACATTCTACCACTGCAATCACCTCGCCCGACTCCGTCACCGTAAAGGCACTCAGTACCTCATTCGTCTCCAAGGCAAAGATCTGCTCCGGTTTTGCCTGCGCAGTCAGCTCCCGCCTTAGGAGACGGCTCACACCCTTTTTCTCTTCTTCGTAGTAAATATGATTATCCGTCACAAAGCAGTCAAATAAGGTTTCATCATCCAAGCCAAGAGTTAATTCCTTTTCTATCCCGTATGCTTTGACTGAAGCTTCGGAAAGATTATTCGTCTGCTCTCCCACGCTGCAGGCAGCTGTTCCCAATAATGCGGACAAAAGAAATGAAACAACCAAAATTAAGCTACTTTTCTTCATTGCCATGCCTCCGGTCTAAAATATTGCTGTCACTATCTCAAATGGAGTTCTTCTGTCAATGTGTTTGAATCTTCTGCTTTGCATTTGCTACATATCCACCTGACAAAATACCCCTTTTTTTGAACATAGCAATTTTCATGTTCCTCGCACACTACAACATCACTTGTATATACATGCTCCTTACTGTACAACCTCCAGTCATGGTCACAGCCTGCCTCGGCTGCACAAACTCCGATTCCCGACATAGCCAATAATGCCACTGTCAATAATACCCCTGCCATTGCTTTTTTTACTTTTCTCATACCTGTTTTCTCCTTTACATAATTAATTTTAACGTTTTATACTAAAAATCTTTGCAATATCAGCCTCCTGTCACGCATTACTTGATATTGCTGTTTTATCTCAGTACCCCTATTGTACAACATTATAACACATTAAAATATAATGTAAATTAATTATATTAACGAATCACATAAATAAAAAAACCAGCAAAGGATTCAATCACTGTCCTACTGCCGGTTTTATTCTTATTTCTTCTTTTCTCTACTCAAGCTCTTCCAGTTCATCCAGCCATATGGCGGCGCTGGCATCCGAGGGCATACGCAAATCCCCTCTGGGAGATACCGCAACGCTTCCCACCTTTGGTCCGTCCGGCAGGCAGGAACGCTTAAACTGCTGGCTGAAGAATCTTCTGTAAAAGGTTTTCAGCCATTTGAGAATGGCTGCCTCGTCATACAAGCCCTTAAACGCTTCCTTCGCTACACGATAAACCTTCTTCGGCGGGTAACCGCACCGCAGCATATAGTACAGGAAAAAGTCGTGCAGCTCGTAAGGACCCACCAAATCCTCCGTCTTCTGGGCAATTGCGCCCTCCACCGGCGGAAGCAGCTCGGGGCTTACCGGCGTATCCAAAACGTCCGTAAGCACCTCCGTAAGCTCCCTGTTCCCACAGTTATCCGCATAGTATTTTACCAGATGACGCACCAGAGTCTTGGGAACGCCCACATTGACCCCATACATGGACATATGGTCTCCGTTGTAGGTTGCCCAGCCAAGAGCAAGTTCTGACATATCGCCCGTTCCGATAACAAGCCCGTTCACACGGTTTGCAATATCCATAAGCACCTGCGTTCGCTCTCTCGCCTGTCCGTTTTCATAGGTGACGTCATGCTTGTCCATATCCTGCCTGATGTCTCTAAAATGAACCGTCACTGCCTCTTTTATGTCTACCTCCTCCAGAGTAACCCCAAGGGTGTCCGCCAACTTACAGGCATTGTCATAGGTTCTGTCCGTAGTGCCGAAGCAAGGCATGGTCACTGCGATAATACCCTTTCTGTCGAGCTTTAACATATCAAAGGTACGCACCGTCACAAGGAGCGCCAACGTGGAATCCAAACCTCCTGATATGCCAAGCACGGCGGTTTTTAAACCGGTATGCTCATATCGCTTTTTCAGCCCATAGGATTGTATGGATAAAATCTCCTCACAGCGCCTGTTACGTGACTCTTCATCGCCCGGCACAAAGGGCATACAGCCAAAGGTTCTGTCCAGCTTAGTCTCCGTCACCTCAAGGGAAAAGGGAACTTTCACATAGGGCAGGTTCTTTTCCTTGCCAAAGGTTCCCATCCTGCGCCGTTCCGCCACAATTCGCTGCACATCGATGTCCGCATAAACCGTCTCCCCCATAAAACGTTTTGACTGCTCCAAAATAATACCGTTTTCCGCAACCAGATTATGTCCGCCAAACACCAAGTCCTGAGTGGATTCACCCTCGCCGGCGGAGGTATAAATATAAGCGCCCAGCAGCCTTGCGCTTGCCGATTTCACCAACAGCTCCCTATATGCGTCCTTGCCCACCGTCTCATTCGAGGCGGACAGATTGGCAACCACCGTGGCTCCCATCAACGCATGATCCGTTGCCGGCGGGTTCGCCACCCATAAATCCTCACAGATTTCACATCCCACCACAAGCTCGGACACATTGGTACAGGTAAAGAGAATATTCGTGCCGAAGGGAATCTCCTTTCCCTCCAGATAAAAGCTTACCGTCTGCTTATTCCCCTCCGAAAAATGTCTGCCCTCATAAAACTCCGCATAGGTAGGGATATTTGCCTTTGGTATCATGCCTAAAATATTGCCGTTTTGCAGCACAGCCGCCACATTATAAAGCCTGCCGTCTCTCTCTATGGGCAGTCCCACCATCACCAGAGCATCCTGCCCTGCGGTAGCGTCGGCTATTTTAAGAAGCGCCTGCTTCGCCTGCGCGAGCAGCTTCTCCTGAAAAAACAAATCCCCACAGGTATATCCCGTCACACAAAGCTCCGGAAATACGATAAGCTTTGCTCCCCGCTCATAGACATTCCGTAAATTTTCACAGATTACCTGCGCATTGTACTTTGGGTCCGCCACTTTGATTTTAGGTGTGACGGCAGCCACCTTGATAAAACCCTGTTCCATGTACAACCTCTTTTCTATTCTGCATACGTTGACTGCATAAGCTTTTTCTGTCCGCTTTTCCAGCCTGCATGCTCTTATTGCTGCCTGTAATCCCTGCTCCTCGCAGCCTCAGCGCTCCGCTTTCTTATAAAGCCCCTTTAGCTCTTCCACACTTAATTTATATTTTGTATTGCAGAAATGACAGTTGACTTCAATTTCCTCTCCGTCCTCTATCATGCTCTGCAGCTCCTTTTTCCCGATACTGATTAACGCCTTTTCCACCCTTGATTTGTCACAGCCGCAATAAAAAGCGGCGGGAATCGTGTCTGTAATCTCCGGCTTTAAGCCCTCCAGTAAAATAACCAGCATCTGCTCCGGACTGTTCCCCGCATCCAAAAGAGTGGTGACGGAGCTTATTTTAGCCAGATTCTGCTCCAGCCTGTCAACAACCTCATCCTCGGCAAATGGCATAAGCTGTACAATAAAGCCCCCCGCCTGCTTGACGGTATTATTTTTCTCCATAAGCACTCCCAGCCCTACGGAAGAAGGAACCTGCTCCGATGCGGCAAAATAATAGGTTAAATCCTCCGCAATTTCACCGGTCTGTAATGCAGTTTGTCCAACATACGGCTCCTTTAACCCCATATCCTTTATTACGTTTAATATTCCTGCGCCTACGGCACCTGCCACGTCAAGCTTACCGACGGAATTTGCAGGCAGAATCACATCCGGCACATTGGCATATCCCTTCACATTCCCTTTGGAATCCGCCGTTACCGTCATGCCCTGCATAGGACCGTCCGCCTTGATTTGAAGTGTCAGTAAATCCTTGTCACCCTTAAGCATACTGCCCATCATTGCCCCCGCGCTCAAAAGCCTGCCCAGTGCCGCCGTTACCACCGGGCTGGTATTGTGCGCTCTTCTCGCCTGTTCCACCAACCCTCTGGAAGTACAGGCAAATGCCCTTATCTGTGCGTCCGCCGCCGTTGCACGGACAATATAATCATTCATAGTTATACTCCCTTATCCTTTTTCCCTTGCTCCCTCGCCACAATATAGACTCGCTCGCTGTGCTCCGTTACTTCTTCCCCCGTATCGGCGTCCGATACCTCTACCACACTCATGCCCGACTGCTCTAACAGCGCCCTCATCTGTTCCACCCTATAGCCTCGCTGAAAATGAGTTTCCGTAAACCGCCTGAAGCATCCGTCCTTCTCCCTGACGAAAACAGTAAGGTCATACTCATTCATTTCCTCCTCCGGGTCATAAAAATTCTCCCAAATAAAGCTGCAATCCTCTCTGTTCTCCGCTATCGTAGTATCGCCGATAACATCTCGATATTTATATTCTGTGTTAAAGTCAAAGATAAATATACCATTTGGATAAAGATAATTATTCACTAAAGAAAAAATCTCCAAAAGCTCCTGTTCCTCCAGAATATAGTTCAAAGAATCGCAGACGCTCACAACCGTTCCCACAGTGCTGTACAATTCAAGCTCCCTCATATCCTGCAAAAGATAGAGAATTTCCGAGCCGCTCTTTTCCTTTTTTTCCATAGCCACAGCCAGCATAGCTTCCGAATTATCCACACCGATCATATCATAACCCTTTTCATATAGAAGCTCCGCAAGCGTACCTGTGCCGCAGCCCAAATCCACCACCAGATTGCGCTCAGAGGCAAGCAAATCCTTCGAATCGCGCTCAGGTTTGGACACACCGTATTTCCCTATTAAATCCGTTATTCTCTCACACCACTCCTGATAAGGCGTATTATCCATCAGCTCATCATATACATTTGCAAAGTCCTGATATGCCTCCATGTTTCCTCCATCTCCAAGGCACTTGCGCCGAGGCACAAATATGTCCGTATGATTTTCTCCACACTGATTCCTCTATACTGGACGTTTTACTTATTTTTCAATCTAACCCATCTTTCATGAGAAGAATGCCTGTATTTTGGGCATTCTTCAGCGTGAGACATAGAAGTTCTTTGCGAAACAGCCTCTGCTGTGAGCATTAGAACTTCTGCTCACGCTATTCACCCAGCTTCATTGCCACGATAAAGCCGATTACCAATGCTACCAGTCCGGTCACAATGTTAAGTACGGTAATCACCGTAAAGTTACCCATCGCCACAATGGCAACAGGGGATGCCACAATCAGGCCGATAATAGCCCAATAAGCATAGAAAGGGAATTTCTCAAAAATAATTTCAATCAGCTTGGCAATGGCAAACACACCTGCCACCACACCAAGCCCAAAGGGAACCAAAATGCCGCAGCCCTGTAAAATACCGTCCACATCAAATGCGGTCAAGGCACGGATGAAATCATTGATCGCAGTCAAGATAGGATTGTAATAACCCATTAACAAAAGAATCATGGAACCGCTGACCCCAGGAATCACCATGGTCGCGGAAGCAACAATACCTACGCCGAAAAGCTTAATTATATTAATGACATTAAATGATAAATCCGCGGCATTTCCTTCCTTCTCACCCAAAATCGCCAAGCCTGCCACCAACGCAAAAAACCCAAGGAAAGCAAGAATATGCCCGGGCTTAATACTACTGCGTTTTACATTTTTCCACACAGCCGGCAAACCGCCCACAATCAAACCGATAAACAATAAATTTGTCTGTACGGGGAAATTTTCAAAAAGATACTCCAAACCAAAGGAGCTTGCCACAATGGCAACCGCCATACCGATTGCGATGGGGAATAAAAATACAACACTTTTCTTGAACTCGCTGAATAAATGAGTAATACAATGAATCAGCTTATCATAAATGCCCATTGCCACCATCATGGTGCCTCCGCTGACACCCGGAATAATATTTGCAATACCGATTACCATACCTTTTAGAATACTTTTGATCATGAAATATTTCTCCATTCTTTTTTAATATTAATATTCTGAAGCTTTTTCTATGTATTTTCTCAAGAAATCAATCAAACAATCCATCTGCTCATCCGTTCCAACGGTAATGCGCAGGCTGTTACTGATTCTCGGTTTATCCCAGTGGCGTACATAAATATCCGCTTTCCTAAGCGCCTGAAATATCTCCTTTGCCGGAATGGATCTATGGGAGGCAAAAATGAAATTCGCTCTGGAATCGGGAAAGGTAAAGCCAAGCTCTGAAAGCTCATTTTTTACCCGCTCTCTGGTTCTTTGTATTTTTTCTGTTGTCTCCTTAAAATAGGCGTCATCCTTCACGGCCTCCACTCCCAATACCTGAGAGGGCAGGTTCATGGTGTAGGAATTAAAGGAAAACTTCACATCATTCAGATAATGAATCAGCTTTTCATTGCCGATGCAAAAGCCAATGCGCAATCCTGCCATGGCACGGGATTTGGAAAAGGTCTGCACCACCAGCAGGTTATCATACTTTTCTAAAAGAGACAATGCGCTCTCTCCGCCAAAGTCAATATATGCCTCATCCACAATCACAACCACATCCCGATTTGCCCGCACAATCTCCTCCACCGTGTCAAGACTCTCCAAAAGACCCGTGGGCGCATTGGGATTCGGGAAAATCACACCTCCGTTTTGCTGCTTATAATCCTCCGGTTTGATATGCCAGTTTTCGTCCAAAGGACAGGTTTTGTAAGGAATACGGTATAAATCCGCCCACACATCATAAAAGGAGTAAGTCACATCAGGGAACAAAATGGGCTTCTCACTGTTAAAGAATGTCATAAATGCCATGGATAACACATCATCGGAGCCAACTCCCACAAATACCTGAGAAGGCTTCGCATGATAATATTCTGCAAGCGCTTCCACTAAAGGCGTCACATCCGCATTAGGGTACAGGCGAAGTGCCTCAAAGCCCAAAGCCTTAATGGCATTCTCCACTCCCGGAGCGGGCGGATACGGGCATTCATTTGTATTCAGCTTTATCATATTCGGTTTATTGGGCTGCTCGCCAGCCACATAGGGAACCACTCGTCGTATATTTTCTTCCCATTTCATAATTATTTTGTCCTTTCTGTACAGAACCGCTGTCTATATACTTCCAGCCGCAGCGTTGTGTCGAGCCTTTTCTTTACAATGCTTTCCGCTACAGTGTACCATGCTTCTCCACACATATCATTTCCCGCCACTTAGTGTCAGGCTTCTCTCTGCACACCGTTACCCTCTGCTTTTGTGTCAAGCTTCTCCCTGTACGCCGCCGCATGTTCCTCCATGCCAAGCTCCTCATAACACCGCACAAGCCCTTCTAATGCCAGTCTTTCCCCTGACTTAATGCTGAGGATGGGTGTCGTCTCATATGCTGCGTTATAGTACCATATGACAGCTTCGTCATAATCATGCAACGCTTCGTAGAAGCTGCCCAGCTCACAGCAGATTTCTGAACAGCCTTCTTCCGCGATGACCTTGGAGACATACTTAAAAAAGGCAACCGTATCTCCGGCAAGTCTTGCGGCTCTTGCCGCCACACAGCACGCCTCTGCAATTTCCTCACCATCACGCCCATTGTCTGCCGCCGACCTTTGGAAAAACTCTGCCGCATCGGCAAAATCCTGAGGCTCTCCCGCCATAAAAAGCTCTCTGGCATACATATTATGTAAACGTTTTGGCAGCCGGGCTCCCGCCCGCACCTGCCTGCAGAAATTGTCCAAATCACGTCTCGCGTGACTTTTCTCCGGCATATGAGTAATCACAATATCACTGTCATACACCACCGGCTCTAAACGGACTGTCTCGTGGACAGTACCTTCCCAGACAAACTCACGTCTGCGCTTAAAAAGCTTAGGACGGTATTCCTCGTCAAAATTGTACACGGAACCGAATTGCAGCTGATTGGCATATTTCATCTGCACCAGCTCCACCTCCGGAAGCAGCGACTGCTTTAATATGCGGTATTTTTCTCTGTTCTCCTCAGAAATCACCTCGTCGGCATCCGCGGAATAAATATACTCCATAGAAGCTCTGGAAAAAGCGAAATTCCTCGCCGCGCTAAAATCGTCAATCCATGTGAAATGATAGATTTTGTCCGTATAACGGGAAGCAATCTCCTTTGTGAAATCCGTAGAACCCGTATCTACAATAATAATTTCATCCACTAAATCAGCCACGCTGTCAAGACACCTCGCCAACACTCTCTCTTCATTTTTTACAATCATACACAGAGAAATCGTTATCATACTAATCATCCTTCCGGAGCGCTGTTTGCGTTGGCACGCAAGCCACATTTCAAGTTCTGCTCCGCGATTCAAATCTTAAATCCGCGGATTTTCTTTTGTCTTACAGCACCTTAGACAAAAACTCTTTCAGTCTGGGGCTTTTAGGGTTGGCAAAAAATTCCTGAGGAGAGTTCTCCTCTAAAATATTTCCCTCGTCCATAAAAAGCACCTTGGTACCTACCTCTCTTGCAAAACCCATCTCATGGGTGACTACCACCATTGTCATTCCGCTTTCCGCAAGCTCCTTCATAACCTCCAAAACCTCGCCTACCATCTCAGGGTCAAGAGCAGAGGTAGGCTCGTCAAACAGCATAAGCTTGGGACTCATGGCAAGGGAACGCACAATGGCGATACGCTGCTTCTGACCACCGCTTAAGGAGCCGGGATATGCATCCGCTTTCTCTGCAAGGCCTACCCTGTTTAACAGCTTAAGGGCATTCTCCTTTGCCTCCTCCTCCGCCATAAGCTTAAGCTTAATGGGGGCAAGAGTAATATTTTCCATAATAGTAAGATTATTGAACAGATTGAAATGCTGGAACACCATTCCCATATGCTGCCTTACCTTGTTAATATCTATTTTAGGATCGGTAATCAGTTGACCGTCAAACCATATTTTTCCGCTTGTAGGTATCTCCAAAAGATTCAGACAGCGAAGGAAAGTACTCTTTCCCGAACCGGAAGGACCCACTATTACGATTTTCTCTCCGGGATGAATCCGGTAATCCACGCCGCGCAATACATGATTGCCTCCAAATTTTTTATGTAAATCCTTAACGATTATCACTCTTACGCAGCCTCCTCTCCAATTTCGCCAGTAAAACAGTCAGTATTTTTATAATGGTAAAGTAAACGATAGCAGAACCTATCAGAGGCATAAATGCCTCGTATAGCTTTGAGGTCATCTGATTTGCCACACGGGTCAAATCACTTAAACCCACATATCCCACGATAGCCGTCTCCTTGATTAGCACAATGAATTCATTGCCCAGAGGCGGCAGCGCATTTTTAAATGCCTGAGGAATCACGATATAGCGCATGGTTTGGAAATGGCTCAGTCCCAAGGACCTGCCCGCCTCTGTCTGCCCCTTGTCCACTGCCAGAATACCTGCCCTCATAATCTCCGACACATAAGCGCCGGAATTGATACCGAAGGTAATACAGGCAACCAGAACACCGTTCTTGCAACTGCTCATTACGATAAACCACATGATTAAAAGCTGCAGCACAGAAGGCGTACCCCTGATAATATCAATATAAATATTTGCTATGTGGGCAAATATGGTAGGCTTACCGTTCCTCTTGGTGGATAGCTTCATAAATGCCACAATCGTACCCAAAACAATACCGATTAAAGCGGCAAAAATAGCCACCTCCATGGTAATTCCCAAGCCCCTTAAATAGAGCAGCCAACGGTCTTTCTCAACAAACGCCGCATTCGCCTTTTCCAAAACGGAATTCAACCAGTCCATTTATGTGTTCCTCAACTTTCTGTATATTAACTCAAAAACACTGCTTTATACATCATACCAAAAAGAGGATAACGGCACAAGCCATTATCCTCTAAAAATTAATAAATGTAACAATTCATTCCTCAAATTCTCAAAACAATCTGTAGCATTTCTATATTTAAACTATATCAGTAACTTATTAATGTCCTCGGCATATTCCTCTATTTTTGCCGAACAAGACTTTATTTCCCTAATTGCCTTGTTGATTTGTTCGACTTTTTCAGTTTGTTTTTCGGGTGATACATAAGGTATCTTTAAATGTTTTAAGTCCGAAGCCGAAAAGCTATCTCTAACCGAACCCGAAGCAAGTACTTGAATCTGATATTTCATAAATGGAGTTTTTAACAGTTGCACAAAATATTCCTTATTTATATCAATATTTCTCAATACAACGTAAGCCGGACTGGTAATGAGATTTTTTTCATCTATATTGATATAAATAATAGAACCTGTATTTATTCGATAAGGATTAAAAACAATATCATCTTTAAACAGTTTCTGTGGCAGGCTGCTTTTAACTGCCAAAATATCATCTACCGTCATTTCTTCCACCTCAGTTACAGCTCCATCCAATGTCTTTATAACGGATACATACTTATATATCTGTTCTATATCTTCGTTTAATTCCTTATCTGTCAACTTTACCTTTTTAGTATTTACATCACTGATTGGTAGCTTAATAAATGAAGCCAACATATCTTTTGTTTCTTCGTAAAAAAAATAGTATGTAGGATCCAATCGTTTGGGAACTTCTTGAAAACTTTTTCTCAAAAATTTTACCATTGGCTTTTTCCATGCTTCACTCTTATCATCACTTCCAAATTCAAGTGCTGCATATTCAATAGGATTCGCCAGTATCATCGAATATTCCTTGTCTACGATCTTTCCCGCAATTACCTTCAGGTCACTACTGTCATACCCTTTTAATAAAAGCTTGCCTGATGGTTCATAGCCTATCTGATTTACTGATGCAAAGTTTATTTCCATTTTATCATTTCTGTTTATCCAAGTCTTTTTATCCGAAAGCTGTATTTGCTCACTACGTTCTATCGTATTTTTGCGTGCAATCAAAATAACAGTATTAATTGTTTCTACACCCGACATCACAAACGCATGTTTTGGTAGCTTTACAATTACATCTATTGTAAAATGACTCAATATAAAATTTCTCGTTCTGCTATCGCTATTGCTAAAAATGCCCTCCGGTAACACTATTAACAATTTTCCACCCGGCTTAAGCATCTTATATGCCTTTTCAACAAATAAATTTTCTGTCTTTTCCTTTTTGTTTACTATTTTTTCTTTTCCATCTTCATCTGTTATCTTTGCCTTTCTTGACAATGAGTATCCCTTGAGAATTTTCGCATCTTCTTCCTCCGAGCCAAAGGGAGGATTTGCCAAAATAATATCAACCCCTGAATTAGAGTCCGACTTATCATACTCCTTTGCAAAATAAGGCTCTCCCTTATAATCTTTTGTATCCAAGCCATTGCCATGTTGTATTTGCTTTCCATCTCCCCATAATAACATATTCATTTTGGCAGTTCTGACAGCTCTAGGTTCAGCATCAATTCCATATATCTGCATTTTAGCTTCTTCCAATAATTCCTCTGCCGTTTTCCCAAGCAAATCCAAATACTGCTGTGGCATGCCTTCTATCAGCTGTTTTTTTCTCTCAAACGCTTTAATTAAAAAACCACCTGAGCCAGATGCAAAATCCAAGACCTTATCTGTTGCAGAAACATCTGCCAGTTCAATCA
>WFLY01000116.1 GCA_009177215.1 Bacillota bacterium | reverse complement strand
AAGTAGAATATTTTAAAGGGCTTTGTGAGGAGGCAGGTCTTGACGAGGAGACGGAGCTTGACCTGCGCGCCTGTATCTCGGGAAAGAATTATTTTGCCACGGAGGAGCTTTTGAATGAGAGAGGAGTGGCAGAGCCGTACCGCAGTATTTTATTAAAGGTTGCGGATATGTTTGGCAATATGGTTTCCCTGCCGGAGGCGAAAGCAATGGTAAAAAATCCCCGTTCACAGGCGGCGATAGAGCGCCTTGAGAAGCTTTATGAAGTCTTAAAGCTCTACGAAGTGGAGGATTACATATCCTTTGACCTCGGAATGCTGAGCAAATATAAATACTATACCGGCATTATCTTCAAGGCATATACCTTCGGCGTGGGAAATGCCGTGGTGACCGGAGGAAGATACAATACCCTTTTGAGTTATTTTGGCAAGGAAGCTCCCGCAGTGGGCTTTGTGCTTGTGATAGACGATATTTTAGAGGCGTTGTCCAGACAGAAGGTAGAAATCCCTCTTCCTCCAAAAAAGACACGGCTTACCTATAAGCAGGGAGATATGGCTGATTTTGCTGAAAAGCTGGCAAAGGCAAAGGTGCTTCGCAGTCAGGGCATTGCCGTGGAGCTGCTTTTTGAGGAAGCGTAATAAGTAAAATAAGTAAAATAAGTAAAAAAGGACGGCCTCAAATGAAAATACAAGCATTTTCGCTTGAGACTTGGTACAAATTATGAGTGAGGAAAGATATTTGACTTTTGCTCTGGGTAAGGGCAGGCTTGCCAGCAAAACCCTTGAGCTGTTTGAGGAGATAGGTATTACCTGTGAGGAAATGAAGGATAAAAGCTCCCGCAAGCTGATTTTTGTGAACGATGAACTTAAGCTTCGCTTTTTCCTTGCAAAGGGTCCTGACGTTCCGACCTATGTGGAGCTGGGAGCCGCAGATATCGGTGTGGTGGGAAAGGATACTATTTTAGAGGAAAACCGTAATGTCCATGAGGTGATAGACTTAGGCTTCGGCAAGTGCCGCATGTGTGTCTGCGGTCCTGAATCCGCAAAGGAGCTTTTGCAACATCATGAGCGAATAAGAGTGGCAAGCAAATACCCCGGCATTGCCAAGGAATATTTCTACAACAAGAAGCATCAGACCGTGGATATTATTAAGCTAAACGGTTCCGTGGAATTAGGACCTCTAGTTGAACTTTCCGATGTGATTGTAGATATTGTGGAGACAGGTTCCACACTTCGCGAAAACGGCTTGACCGTGCTGGAGGAGGTGTGTCCTCTGTCTGCAAGAATGATTGTTAATCCCGTAAGTATGCAGATGGAGACCGAAAGGATTAAGGATTTAGTGTTAAAAATCCGTCGGAAGCTGGCGGAAAAATAGAACTTTAAAAGTAAAGCACTTTTAACTATCGAATGAATGTCCGCTTCGGAGGACAGGGAGGTGTAACGATGAGAATCATAGAATTAACAAAAGAAACCAAGCAAAGTATATTAGACGATTTATTAAAGAGAAGCCCTAATAATTATACTCAATATGAGGAAACGGTAAATGAGATTATTGAGAATGTGAAGAAAAACGGGGATAATGCCGNATTTGACTATACATTAAAGTTTGACAAATACGCTTTAACTCCCGAAAACATCAAGGTTACTAGAGAGGAGATTNATGAGGCTTACGCAAGGCTTGACGCCGACCTGATAGAAGTTATCAAGNCATCNGCAGAGANTANCCGTGCCTTTCATCAGAAGCAGCTGNNCAACAGCTGGTTTGATTCTAAGGAAGACGGTACCATTCTGGGTATGAAAATCACTCCCATTGCCAAGGTGGGTGTTTATGTTCCCGGCGGTAAGGCGGCTTATCCCTCCAGCGTGCTTATGAATGTGGTTCCCGCCNANGTCGNNGGAGTGGNAGAGNTCATCATGACGACGCCCCCTTCGGTTGACGGCAGTGTAAATCCCGGCACTTTGGTTGCCGCCCACATTGCAGGTGTCGATACAATTTATAAGGTAGGCGGTGCTCAGGCAATTGCCGCACTTGCTTTCGGCACCCGGTCGGTTCCTAAGGTGGATAAAATCACGGGACCCGGCAACATTTTTGTCGCTCTGGCAAAGAAGGCTGTTTATGGCTATGCAAGCATTGATTCTATCGCAGGTCCCAGCGAAATTCTGGTGCTTGCCGACGAGACGGCAACGCCTCGCTATGTTGCCGCGGATTTGCTTTCTCAGGCGGAACATGACGAGCTGGCAAGCGCTATTTTGATCACCACCTCAAGGGAGCTTGCAGAGCAGGTTTCCAAGGANGTTGACGGCTTTACTGCANAACTTTCCCGCAGGGAAATCATTCGGAAATCTTTGGACAATTACGGCTACATACTCCTTGCCGACAGCATGGATGAGGCCATTGAGGCGGCTAATGAAATTGCTTCCGAGCATTTGGAGATTTTGACGAAGAACCCTTTTGATACAATGACACATATCCGCAATGCAGGAGCTATTTTCCTCGGGGAGTATTCCTCTGAACCTTTGGGCGATTATTTTGCGGGACCTAACCACATTCTGCCAACTAACGGAACGGCAAAATTTTTCTCCCCCGTAAATGTGGACGATTTTATCAAGAAAACCAGTATTATTTCTTATTCCAAAGAAGCGCTTCAGAAGGTTCACAATAAAATTGAACTGTTTGCAAAAAGCGAGGGCTTGACCGCACACGCAAACAGTATTAAAGTAAGATTTGAGGATTAAGAATAAGTTTGAAGCCCGAGATATGCTACAGGCGCAGTATCTGCAAAAAACGTTTTGACATGGAGAATTATGTTAAAGCTTAATACCGCAGACACAGAAAGGTATGGTTGATTTTATGGAACGCATTGCTACTGTCAATCGTAAGACAAAAGAAACGGATATTTCCGTAACATTAAATTTAGACGGAACCGGAAAATATCAGATTGATACCGGCATCGGTTTTTTTGACCATATGCTGGAGGGCTTTTCCAAACACGGATTTTTTGACTTGGACTGCAAGATACTAGGAGATTTACAGGTGGACGGACACCATACTGTGGAGGATGCCGGCATTGTTTTAGGTGAGGCAATCGCCCATGCAGTGGGAGACAAAAAGGGAATTCGCCGCTATGGCTACTTTATTTTGCCCATGGATGACGCCCTTGCACTGTGCGCCATTGATTTGTGCGGAAGACCGTATCTTAATTTTGAGTGTGAGTTGTCCGTTCCCAAGGTAGGATATCTGGACACTGAGCTTGTAAGGGAATTCTTTTATGCGGTGTCCTACAGCGCAGGCATGAATCTGCACATTAAAATGCTTTCAGGAACCAATAACCACCATATGATAGAAGCAATGTTCAAGGCGTTTGCCAAGGCGCTTGACATGGCTGTCGGAATGGACGAAAGAATCACTGACGTACTCAGCACCAAAGGAGCATTATAACAGAACCGAGTATGATATTTGACTTAAATACCTGCTTGAAAAACGCTCCGGCATGGAGGATTAACATGACAATCAAGAAATTTGTACCCTGTATTTATTTATATCAAGAACACGCCGTAAAAGGCTTGAACAATACCACCATTGTAGATACCGACCCGGTTCGTCTTGCCAGACATTACAGCGAACATAACGCAGACGAGCTTATTGTGTTCGATATGTCCCATGAGGACGAGGAGCATGAGAAGTCACTGGATATTCTAAAGGAAATATGCAGCTGTGTGGAAATGGACGTTATCGGCGCCGGTAATGTAAAACGTATGGAGGACATTAAGAAATTACTTTATGCAGGCTGCAAAAAAGCGATTCTGGACTATGAGAAGGAGAGTAATATCTCCATTACCGAGGAGGTTTCCCTGAAATTTGGCAGGGAAAAAATCCTTGTATCCTACAATGACCCTGAAATCTTAAAAGCCAACAAGGAATTATTAGAAAAGTACGTTTCCGCTATGGTGCTAATGAATCCCCATCAGATAAGGGAAACCATGGCTGTTACAGACTTGCCCTTCTTTGTACAGATTAATCAGATTGCCTTGAATAAACTGATGGAAATATTTGCCTATGAAAGTGTCTGCGGCGTGACCGGCAATACCATTAACGACAATATGAATGAAATTCTCTCCTTAAAGGAGCTTTGCAAGGAAAATAATATCCCTGTGGAGACCTTAAAGGCTGCTTATAAGTGGTCTGACTTCAAGAAAAACAATGACGGTATGGTTCCCGTTGTAGTTCAGGATTACCGAACCCTTGAGGTGCTTATGGTTGCTTACATGAATGAGGAAGCCTATGAGCAAACGATCAAGACCGGCAAAATGACTTATTTCAGCAGAAGCCGTAACGAGTTATGGCTAAAGGGCGCGACCAGCGGACATTTCCAGTATGTTAAAAGCCTGACTGCCGACTGTGATATGGATACTGTTCTGGCAAAGGTTTCACAGGTGGGTGCTGCCTGCCACACAGGCGCAAGAAGCTGTTTCTTCAACGAAGTCACTAAGAAGGATTATGAGGAGAGCGCCAATCCCTTGCAGGTGTTTGAGGAGGTTTTGGACGTAATTAAGGACCGGAAGCTACACCCTAAGGAAGGTTCTTATACCAATTATCTGTTTGACAAAGGTATTGATAAAATTTTAAAGAAGCTGGGAGAGGAGGCTACCGAGATTGTCATAGCGGCAAAGAATCCTAACTCCAATGAGGTAAAATACGAAATCAGCGACTTCCTCTATCATATGATGGTTCTTATGGTAGAAAAGGATGTGAGCTGGGAGGAGATTACCACAGAGCTTGCAAATCGCTAACGTACTGTCTGGAGGTTGTCACACGAAGCTTTGAACGTGTTTTGCTTCATGCGACACCTCCGAAATCATTTAATCACTATTTGTCTGCACCCATGCATTGATTTCTTTTTCATAATCCTGTGCAAGTATAGCAAAAAACTGCTTGGTTTCCAATCCGGCAAGACTTTTACCGGTGATATCAAGCGCCACAATAAGCACAAACAAAATTCCCGCAGCAAAAAGCCGCAGCTTAAATGTACTTCTGACAGGTTCGGTTTCCTCTGCGGGATTTTCATAAGTATAGGACGACTCCCTTGGCATGGTCCTGCCATACAAAATCTGCTCCCGGTTCAACAGGTCAAATTGATTTTTATTATATTGGGAACGTATTTGCTGCACCAATTCCAATTTTTTTTCCACAGTTGTGTCGCTCATAAACCCTTCCCTTTGCCTCACAGCCATAACCGAGCCATTCAAAAAATGTTATACTGATGAACGATTCATAAATAACTACGCCAAATCATTTGTCGAACGCGATACCGGAGTCAGGCCGCGGCTTTTGTGCATGGACTTATTATAAAATATGCCATACTGACTATTTTAGAACCAGGCTTCTCTTACGTTTGGCGCAAAATTATTTTGTGCCCGGCTCCATAATATGATATACTTAAATACGATTACAAATAGAACGGAGATTACCATGAGTAACAGTCTTGCATTGTCTGACGATATTTTAATGAAAATAGAAAAACCGGCACGTTATATCGGCAACGAATTTAATGCCGTGATTAAGGACAAGACTAAGGTGAAGGTTCGCTTTGCCATGTGCTTTCCCGATGTATACGAAATAGGCATGTCTCATCTGGGCATTCAGATTTTGTATGACATGTTCAATTCCATGGAAGATGTGTGGTGTGAACGAGTTTATTCCCCATGGCTGGATTTGGATAAAATCATGCGGGAGCAGCAGATTCCTCTGTTTGCCTTGGAATCGCAGGAGCCTATAAAGGATTTTGATTTTTTAGGCATTACCATTCAGTATGAAATGTGCTACACCAATATTTTACAGGTACTTGACCTTGCACAAATTCCCTTACTTTCCGCCGATAGAGGGGAAGAGTGCCCCATTGTTATCGGAGGAGGACCCTGCAGCTATAACCCTGAGCCTATCGCGGATTTCTTTGATATGTTCTATATCGGAGAGGGCGAGACCCAGTATCGGAAGCTGCTGACCCTTTATAATCAATGTAAAGGGGAGAAGCTGGGGCGGGAGGAATTTTTACGCCGTGCCGCAAAGCTTCCCGGTATTTATGTACCGCGTTTTTATAAAGTGACCTACAAGGAAGACGGTACCATCGCGTCTTTCCTGCCCACAGAAGAAGGTATTCCGCAGACTATCCTCAAGGAATTAGAAATGGACATCACCGACACCTATTATCCCATGAAACCGGTGGTGCCATATATTAAAGTCACACAAGACAGGGTAGTGCTGGAGATCCAAAGGGGCTGTATCCGGGGCTGTCGTTTCTGTCAGGCAGGACA
>WFLY01000120.1 GCA_009177215.1 Bacillota bacterium | reverse complement strand
AAGATTTACCATACAAGTATCATCTTGATATAACTAATTTATTCGCCAATTCCTCTTGCGATAATTTCATATTTGTTCTTAATAATTGCAATTTTTCTTTAAATTTCATTCTTATTTCCTCCTAACGAATAATTATGCTGTATCAACGCCCTATAAACAATCTACTTATGCGTTTCAGTTCTGCAACCATTAGGTGTATAAATCAGTAATATCTCCATACTTCATTTTATTTATATTTCTAATATTTTGCCTTGCCCGTTCCTTCTGCTCTTTGCTGACCGCCCTCGGCTTGCGATAGCTGATGAACAATTTCGGAAAGGAATAGGTCTTGAATACCTCGTCCTGCTCTATCAGCTTGTATGTATCGGGGAAGTAGGCAGCAAGCGTGTCAAGTTTCCGCATGACTGCCTTATCCCTCGTGTAGAGAGTGGCGGTCTGTTCCCCTGCATTATAGTTGAGAATACTTTCCTGCTCATATCGTGATAGTTTCAAAACTCCATATCCCCCTTTCCCTTGCTATGTTCTGTGATTGTTCCATGCCTGTCAGTCTGCCTTACCTCGACTTCACACTGGCTTTTCTGCTCCAGCAAAAGCCACTGATATTTGTCATTTTCTTTGGTGAATACGCTCTGATGCGCATTGGAGTGTAGCTTGCTGTGGATATATTTGTCGGCGGTGCTGTAATAGTCTACAATCTGCTGTTCCTGCTCTTTATTTATGCTTTTGCCCTCCCTGTNGTGGTACATCTATGGTTAGNTGTATAAGTATTGCTTGATATGATTGATTGATAACTGANATATATTCTCTTTCTNTCTGTCTTTTACTTTTCTTTGGTTCTTTCTTTTGCTTTCCNATATCTCTCTTTCTNGCTTGTATGAAATNCAATGCCTGCCCGTTGGTAGTGGGGGAGTGGTGGAACTGTAAGTGATAGCATTTATGTTTCGGTATTGTTTTAAGATTTTTTTGCCGNNNGTTATNGNGNATTTGGATTACGGAGTAATGTGGGNGGGTNTTNCTCTGCTTTGGGAANTACACTTTNATTTCANTCGATNATTACCGCATGAAAAAGACTATAACCGTCAATCATTGAAAATAATTTTGTTATAGCCTTTTAAGGATTGAGGAAGTCCCTTTGTTTACTTGTATTTGTTTGTCGCCTCTCCGCACTATCCAACATTTTAAAAATGTACAACAATATACTCCCCTCTGTCCACAATCGACCCCTCCGCCGGGAATTGTGGCAGGTTCAGGGAATAAACCTCTGCCTCCTCATACAAAGAAATATCCGTCAANGGCTGCAGGGTATGTCCATGCATGGCAAAAAATCTNACCAACTCCGCATCGCTGTCAAAGGCATAACGCCCCCANTCAAGGACGGAGAGTGCCGGAGTCTGCGCCACCCACACGCCGTATTCCCCACGGTTGTATTTCTCCAAAAGCTGCGGGTCCACCTTGTCCGCAAGCCTTTTCATCTTATAAAACACAGGCGTATTGTACCCTACATATGCGTCCTCAACAATACTCCTCGGAAGGTTGTAGGTTCCCGTAAAAATCACGGGCTTGGAAATATCAAAGCTCTTTTCAAGCTCATAGGCAATCTGATTCATGGTATTCTTAGCGTCCTCGTATTTCAGATAATCCACATAAAACCACTTATTCATATCACTGCATTGATTAAACAAAATCACAGAAAGCACAAGCGCCAGCGCTCCGTTTAACCACTTATGCACCCGTCCGGGCAGAATGCCCCCGGTTCCTGCAGTCAACTTTTTTCCCTTTGCCCCTCTTTTTCTCTCACAAAGCCATACGCCGAAATTGTGTACCGCATATACCGCAAGCGCTGCGCCGTAAGCGCAAATAACCGGCAAAAACTGTGCCGACCGATACAGAGTTGCTTTTCCCTCTATCACAATCAACAAAAAAGAAACCACAAAACAGCCAATCGTCAGAATGACAATCCACACATCCTTCTTTTGAAAACTTCTTACAACCCCATAAACAAACATTACCACTGCCGCCATGACAAAAATAAAAATCGGATAATATGCATAGGCAAACACACCGTACATTATAAAAATACGCTTCAGCACCATATTAAATTCAGCCTGTGCTCCCGGCTGGAATATCCATGACACCATCTCCGTCATGGAACGCTGTACCGCCTCCCCTTGAAGGTATTCCAGTCCAAAGCTCTTGGTAACCAGCACAATCATAATACTGCGCAACACTATTCCCGCCACTGCAATCACTGCGGCAATCCCCAGAGAAGCAAAAACTCCTCTGCAAAGCCCGATGATGCGCTCCGTCAAAAGCACCAGCAGCACACCCAACAGCCACACTATCATAAAAGATTCATAGCAGCCAATAGCAATAAAAAGAAAAACCGCCGACATTACGAAGGGCATAATATATTTCTTAAACGCGCCCTTCTCCCCCTTGCGTCTCCCCGCAAGACGCAGCAGTCCTTCCCGCAAACAAATCAGGCTGATTCCGCAGCAAAAATATCCGATTGCCACACCGTTATGCAGGTAATAAGTAAACACCTCGCTAAGAAGGGGATTTGCAATAAAAAAGCAGGCAAAAAACACATATCCCCACATAGGCAGTCCGTCCTTTAAGACAGAATAAAGCAGTGTACTCCAAACCGTCACAGCCGCCATAAAGATTAGCACAGCCGCAAAATCAACTAAAAACGGAGAAAAATCGGAAATACGAACAATTTTATTCAGCAAAAACAATACCCAACGGCCTACGATTGCCACCAAACCCTCCTCAAAATAATAGGCATAGGGCGTATCGTCAATCCCTACCGTCTGATGCGTAATCAAAAAGCCATAGCTGCCTATTGCCGCAAGCGCCAACATCGTCATATACATTTTATTTTTGCATAATTTTATAAAAGATTCCGTCCAGTTTTTCATCGCTATCCTTCCCACTTATCCCATTTCCCAGCCGCCCGCATCCGGGCTTACATTCCTGTATCCGACTGCATTTCCCCTCTCCCAAAGGCACCGCCAAAAACCACAATTATTGCATCTGATTTTCCATCTTATAAATCACAAAATCATAGTACATGTAATGAAACCTCAGCGCCTCCTCATATTTCAAATCTCCTACGGTTCCGTCCGGCTCACCGCCTTCAAAGCATAGATACCAGATATTGCCCTCCACACCCACAAGCTGGGATATGTCCGTCAGCTCACCCGTATTTACAAAGGGAAGCTTATAGGATTTGTAGCCGTCAATATAATATTGCATTTCAGGGTGATACACATTGAGAAAAACAGTGTGTGCATAGGGTCCTATAATCACATCCTTCTGCGTCATCTCCTCTGCCACAAACTCCTCATATACCTGCAAGCCTCCGTCATATTCCAAGGAAAGCTCAGAGCGATACTGCATAAAAAAGCACACTTCCGCCACAACAAGAACACCTATCCTTATCTTACGGGAACTGACTGCGCTCATCCCCGCTGCATAAAAAAGCATCAGGAAACCAAAACCCGGAAAGGCATACCTCCCCAGAAAGCAGTTATTGACAAAAACAGAAATCAACACACCGCTTAAAATTGTCAGGCCCAACACCGCCGCCCCTATTCCCGGCGCAGAATTATGTTCCCTCCGCATATAATCTACTGCAAAATATCCCAGCACAATGGCAAGACCCATACCCAGAAACACCACTGCTCCAATGGGGGTTTCCAATGCCGAAAACCATTCCTTGCAATAATCCATAAAGCTGTAAATGGTAGGTCTTTCACTTACCGAACCGGTATCATAGCGCATTCTCAGCAACATCTGCTTACAGGTCACATACAGCCATGGAGAGAAAACCACCGACACTACGATTCCACTGATAAAAAAGCCCTTGATTTTACCATACTGTTTACTGACAAGCAGCGCGCCAAAAAACAGAAGGAACAATATAAATGCCTGTATCATGGCAAAGGTGTGGCAATAGACCGTACAGATCGCCGCAGCCGTAAACAAAATCCATTTTTTCCTCGTTGCCTGCCCGAAAATATCATATGCCAAAAAACCGGTCAAGGTGGTAAAAAACAAAGCCAACGCATACATGCGCACATTTNCNGCCTGTACGNTCATAATAGNCATCANCAATNAAAATAACATAAAATAAATTGATATCTTTTGGTCAAACAGTCTTTTTACATAATATTTTCCCAACAGCATATATCCAAACATAAACAACAAAGAGAAAAGCTTTAGGCCAAAAAAATGGGTTCCGCCGCCGCATAAAAGATAAAAAAGCTTTAACAGCCCATAATNAAACGGGGAGTNGGCGNCCNCCNCCGGTGNTNTAANTCATTTTCANCCACGGCAGGGANANCANCNNGGCGGAATANNCCTCATCNNANCAGAGATTGTTGGTAATACAAAGCGCTCCCCAAATTACCAATGCCGCCAAGGGCATCCCGTGCCAAATGTAATTTTGCAATTTCCCCACAGCCTTCATCTTTTCCCTCACCCGCTTCCGTTACTCATTTGAATATACTTTAGCCCCAAGTACCAATCCGACCCATTTACATACAACCGAACCATAACCTCTATTATTAACAAGTTTGACTATAAATTTTACACCAAATATGATAAGATGTCTATAATTATCAGAGACAAACAGCCATCGGTTCGGCAAACATACCGAACCGTTGCCAGAAATGAGGAAATACATGAAGAAGCAACCTATGTTCCGCAAAAAAATCCTAACGGCAGCAATCATCCTTATACTTATCATAATCGGTATCACTCTGTTTTTTATATTCCACTCGCCCAAGGAGAAGAATGCCGACCTGAAGCTCCTCTCAGAGACCGCGTACGACAGTGTGTTTCTTTCCATGTTTCCCACTGACAATTTTGAGGAGGACGATTATGCCTATTATCGAGGAATGACATTGGTCCGGACCTCCTACAATATCCCCGACTACAATACCCTAAAGGCATACATGAACCGTATTGCCAAATCCGGCAATTCCATTCACACCATATACCTTGGAGTCAGACCGGATAAGCTTTCCTCGGAAAAACTGCTGCCACTTCTTCAAAAATATCCTGATGTCTCATGGGAAATTATTTTGGCGTATCCCTCCCTTGATTACTGGAAACAGCTATCAGAGGAGGCTTTCGTTTCCGCATTACAGGATTATCGTGATTTTTCAACGGCGCTGATAGATTCCACTCTGCCGAACGTGCACCTTTATTCCTTCTGCGGGGCAGAATGGTTAATTTCCAACTCCTCTAATTATACAAAGGAATTTCTTACAACAGCGGACATTTCCCGTACCATCATGCTCCACACAGACGCAGGGCATGACTATCTTCTCACTGCCGAAAACATTGCGGGTATTTTTGATAACCTGAGACAGCTTATTACCTTACAGCGCACCTCATCTACAATATATCCCGACTTATCCGACTGGGATATTGTGTTTTTCGGCGACAGCGTTATCGGGAATTATGCCGACACCACTTCTATCCCCGGAGTACTGTCCGCGCTCACCAAGGCAAATGTCTATAATTGCGGCTGGGGCGGCACCAGTGCCGCCTATAATGAAGAAGAGACAGGAAGCGCTTCCCTCACGGAAATGGCAGATGCCTTTATTCGTAAGGATACTGCCAGTTTTCCCGTTGACAGCCAAGCCTTCGCAGGCTTAAACAGCTATGATCAATCAGGCTCACCCGACAGACAGCTTTGCTTTGTCCTGCATTACGGATTAAATGATTATTACACGGGAGTGCCCGTTACAACCGAGGATCCTTACGATATCAAAAGCTACGGCGGCGCGCTGCGCACTGCCGTAGGCAAGCTGAAAGAGACATACCCCAACGCCTGTATACTGCTGTCCGCGCCTAACTTCACCAGCTATTTCTCAAACGGAACACAGAAGCAGAGTGAAACAGGCGGTATAGCCACAGACTATGTAGACGCTGTCTTGACTGTTGCGGCAGAAAATAATTGTCTTGTGCTTGACAACTACACGGAAACAGAAATCAATGCGGAAAATCATATGATCTATCTTGCCGACGGCTGCCATCCCAATGAGAGAGGACGCTTTATAATAGGCAGCCTTATGGCGCAAAAGCTGGGGCAGTATTAAATGCAGCCCCAGCCTGTTTAATATCTTTCATAGAGTACCATATCGGCATCGCGCATCACCTGACACAGACCGGCTTCCTGACATTGATAGTCAATTTCTCCGCCCTCCACCGTGGCAAGATATTTGCTCTGCAGGGCGTCAAAATTTCCGGCAACATATTCTCCGTCGCAGCAGCTGATGCCAAAACCCTCAGGCAGCGCATACAATAGCTGCCACTTGCTGCTTACACGCCCTTTGGGCGTATTATCCCACAAAACCCAAATCACCACATTATCGTAATTAGGAACCGGATTTTTCACCAAGGTAAGCTCATCGCCCAAGTCCTGGCGCCAGCTCTCAAGCTGCTCTTTTCGCTGTTCCTCCACAAAAGGCACTTGATAATCATAAGGATCCACCGCCATATAGGAATACAGATAAGCAAATACCACTCCTATCAGCACTGCCTTTTTGTAGAATGTGGTTCTCATAAGGCTTACAATGAAAATGCCAACGGCAATAAAGGTGAGAAGATGCTTACTTCCCTCCGTAAGCTTATACATCAAAAGCAGGGCAAACAGCATTCCCACAAAACAAAAGGTAAGATGACTCTCCACTATTAACAGCTTATCGGTAAATCCCTTCCCCTCTTTTTTATTTTTCCTGTAGCTTCTATAATCCGTCAAACTCTGCCAAAGCAGCACTGCCAGCATGACCAAATAGCCCCCGAAGAATGCCCCGGAGGCAAGACCGCTTCTGAAGCCTTCCACTGTGTGCCCCATAAAATCACGCCCCATCCAGTAAAGCTTCCCGAAGAAATGATGAACTCCTCCAAAAAATCCCTGTTCAAAAAATGCCGTAATCCAATCCGTAAAGAACAGCGGGGCAAAGTATTCCGCACCCAGATAATGCTTTATCATGGCATATCCGCCGCCCACCACGACAAGAACCGCCGCCGAGCCTAAAATACCCTGCCATCTTTTTCTGCGAATCCAAAAATACACGGGAAGCAGCAAAAATAATAGCATATACGGGCGCATCAATGTGAGCAGACCCGAAATTACAAACAAAAGCACAAGCTTATAGACCTTCTCCTCTTTCAGATAATTACATACCAGACTATAAAACAGAATCAGCATACTAAAGCAGATAATTTCCGGCATTCCCGAAAGCATATAGNGTACAAAGGGANNGTACAGACANAACAAAAGAGTTANAATCNCCAGTTGTTTCCATNTTGGNCGCACCAGACACACAAATATAAACATTGCCGTTGTCAAAAGCAGAATATTGCAGATGACGGGAGACATCAGATTCCACCCGAACAAAAGCCCCCATATAATCCACGGAAATACTAAGACCGGGCTCCATGCCGCAAAGGACAGCTTCAACGCATGGCTCTCGTTAAAGCCGAAATACCCTTGGGGATAACCGAAGTTTACAATTCCTTCCACCTGCTTGAAATAGAAAAGCTCGTCATTCCATTCCGACGCAGGCAGATACACTTCTCCGATACTCCTGCCATGCATGGCGCAGTACACCAGACAGCAAAGCACCGGAAGCGCCGCCATTACAAGCGCTTTCAACAGCATCATATATCTTTTATCTAATTTCCACCAGTTCAAGAACCCTGTCATATGTCCTTTAATCCTTTCCCTTATCCTCCATATTCAGCCGCTCCCTGATCACATACTGGGGAGAATTGTTCAGGCTGATATAAATCCGCCCAATGTACTCACCGATCAGACCCAGCATCAGCATGATCATACCACAGAAAAACACAATGGCGGACATGGTGGAGCTAAAGCCCATAGGCACGTCAGGATTCACCAAACGTTTGATAATAGTATAAATACCATAAAGAAAGCCCACACATGCACTTCCGCCGCCAATTGCCGTGGCAATCCTTAACGGTTTTACCGAAAAAGCGGTAAAACCGTTAAACCAAAGTCCAAACAGCTTTTTTATCGTGTAGCCTGATGTACCTTCCTCCCTCTCTCTGTGATTGACCACCACGTTAGTGATATTTCTTGTAGCTCGCAGAACAAGCCCAATGACATAGGGGTAAGAATTTTCATAGCGTATCATATCCTCCGCCACAAATCTTTTCACCGCAAAATAACTGGATATATACAAATCTGCCGGCTTGTTCAGCATAATACGGGTCATCAGCTCGTTTACCTTGCTGCCCAGATTGCGGAATACCGAATGCTGCTTATGCTCATATTTTGCATAAACCGCATCAAAGCCCTCGTCCAGCTTGGCAATCAGCTTGTCCACCTCGTCTGCGGGAGTCTGCCCGTCATCATCCAGACACACCACATAATCCCCGTCCGCATGGCGCAGACCCGCCATTAATGCCGCATGCTGCCCAAAATTACGGGCAAAGCCGATACCCTTTCTGTTATCGCTCTCCCGGCACAGATTTCTTATCATTCCCATGGTATTGTCCGGCGAACAGTCATTTATCATTAAAATATTATATTCGTAATCCGTCATTCCCCTCATTTTTTCGTCGATTTCCGCTATCACACGGGGAAGCGTATTTTCCGAGCGATAGCAGGGAATTACAAAGCTTATTTTTTTCATAGTATTTTTTCCTTCTTATATTTGTGGGCAGACTACCGCCATTAATACAATATCACAATACTTCCCCCCAATGCAAACATCATCCTTAAGATGAGCCTCCTTCACAAAGCCCGCTTTTTCATAGCTGCGGATTGCCTGAATATTATCCGCAAAGGCACGCAAAAACACCCGATGAAGCTTTTCCTCCGTAAAACAGTAGGATAACATCAATTTTGCCGCCGCAGTTCCCACCCCTCTTCCTCTGGCGTCCTCCTCACCGATAAAAATACCGTATTCGGCTTTATTATGCTGTCTGTCAATATCTCTGATATAAACAGAGCCAAAGGGCTTATCACTTGCAATATCGCAAATCATCATCTGAACCACCTTGCCGGTTTCCACCATATTTTTTATCCATGCCTCATGACCCTGTGTTGTGAAAAGCTCCTGATAAATAAAATTATTTCGCACCGCATCAGTATTTCGCCATTTTACAATTAAATCCGTGTCCTCACCTGTCATCAACCGAAGATAAATGCCTGTTTTCTCGTCACGATATTCCCGCATGATTTTCCTCCGTTATGCCTTACATCCCCATACCCTCTGTTTTCCTGTTCCATGCTTTCCATAATACTGGTGTGTTGTCTCACTGACATTTCTCTTCGGGCACGCACTGCCTCCTGCCGCCCAACAGTGCAATAAAAGGCAGCGCCGTCATCACCGGATAAACATATCGCAGCTGCACCGTAGGACCTAAAAGCAACGTGAAAAAATACCCTAAAATCAATATTAAAACAACGCTGATGCGGAATCTCCTATGAATCCAAAGGTACGCCATTAAAAAAAGACACAGCCAAAGCCACATTCCCGGAACAAATAAATATTTGAGTATGGGTATCTTCAAATAGGCATTCTCGTCCGCCCACCTCTCC
>WFLY01000259.1 GCA_009177215.1 Bacillota bacterium | reverse complement strand
TTTGACACGGTGCGCCGTTATATGGAGCATAAAGGCTACGAGGTAAATTATGTTTCCAATTTTACCGATGTGGACGATAAAATTATCAAGAAAGCAAATGAGGAGGGTGTGGAGCCTGCCGTGATCTCGGAGCGCTATATTGCGGAATGCAAAAAGGACATGGCGGCAATGAATGTAAAGCCCGCTACCATTCATCCCAAGGCGACAGAGGAAATCGGCGGTATGCTTGATATGATCGATACTTTGATTGAAAAGAAGCATGCCTATGTGGCTGCGGACGGCACGGTGTATTTCCGGACCAGAAGCTTTAAGGAATACGGTAAGCTTTCACACAAGAATTTGGATGATTTGCAGGGAGGCAACCGTTCCCTTCTAGTGTCCGGCGAGGAACAGAAGGAGGATACCCTTGACTTTGTATTGTGGAAGCCCAAGAAGGAGGGAGAGCCTTACTGGGAGTCTTCGTGGTGCAACGGTCGTCCGGGCTGGCATATCGAATGTTCTGTTATGAGTAAGAGATATCTGGGAGATGAAATCGATATTCATGCAGGCGGAGAGGATTTGGTATTTCCTCACCATGAGAATGAGATTGCCCAGTCGGAGGCGGCAAACGGAAAGACCTTTGCAAAATATTGGATGCACAATGCATTTTTAAATATCGACAATAAGAAAATGTCCAAGTCTCTGGGGAATTTCTTTACCGTTAGAGATATCAGNGAAAAATATGATTNNCAGGTGCTTCGTTTCTTTATGCTGTCNGCGCATTACAGAAGCCCTCTGAATTTCAGTGCGGAGCTGATGGAGGCGGCTAAANACGGCTATGANCGTATTGTCACCAGTGTGGACAATCTGAAATATCTGATGGGGAATGCCAAGACGGAGGAAGCTTCCGCCGAGGAAGAAAAGCTTTTAGAGGAGGCTGAAAGCTTTGTGAAAAAGTTTGACGAGGCAATGGACGATGACTTTAACACGGCGGACGCGCTTTCCGCAATTTTTGAGCTTGTTAAGTTTGTGAACACTCATACAGGCGAGACGAGCAGCAGGGCATTTTTGCAGGAGCTTAAAGGTAAGGTGGTAATACTGTCCGATATCTGCGGTCTGATTGTGGATAAGGAAGAGGAAATGCTGGACAGCCATATTGAACAGTTGATTGAGGAACGTCAGGCAGCGAGAAAGGCAAAGAATTTTGCAAGAGCGGATGAAATCCGAGATGAGCTTTTGGCAAAAGGAATTATCTTAGAGGATACGAGAGAGGGCGTTAAATGGAAGAGAGCATAGTGGGCGTCAGCACGGAGCCTTTGGAAAAAAGGGAGAAGACAGAAAAGACAGAAAAGACAGAAAAGACAGAAAAGACAGGGTCGGATTGCTTCCTTTCGGAGATCAAGAAAGTGTTTGAATGCAAGGAGCAGGATGTGCGTGCTTATTCACCGCTGACTCTTGCCTATATCGGTGACGCTATATATGATTTGGTGATACGCAGCGTGGTGGTGGAGCGTGCAAATTGTTCGGCAAACGATTTGCATAAGAAAACAGTGAAATATGTGAAGGCGGAGGCGCAGGCTAAAATGATAGAGGCGCTCAAGGAGCATTTGACCGATGAGGAGAATGCCGTCTATAAAAGAGGTCGCAATGCAAAATCCTACACCATGGCGAAAAACGCTTCCATGAGCGATTACAGGAAAGCCACCGGTTTTGAGGCGCTTATGGGTTATCTGTATTTGACAGGACAGACGGACAGAATGCTTTGTCTGATAAAACTTGGCATAAAGCTGACAGGCATGAAGATATAGAATGGAGATTAAAATGGGATATCAGGAATTTACCATAGAGGGAAGAAATGCAGTGATTGAGGCGTACCGTTCGGGCAAGCCTATTGATAAGATTTTTATTCAGGACGGTTGTCAGGACGGACCTGTAATGACAATCAAGAGAGAGGCAAAAAAGCACGATACGCCGGTGAGATTTGTGACAAAGGAACGTCTGGATCAGATGTCCGAAACGGGCAGACATCAGGGTGTGATTGCTTATGCGGCAGCATATGAGTATGCCGAGGTGGAGGATATTTTACAGGTGGCAAGGGATAAGGGGGAACCACCTTTTATTTTCCTGCTTGATAATATCGAGGATCCGCATAATCTGGGAGCCATTATCCGTACGGCAAATCTGGCGGGCGCCCATGGTGTGATTATTCCCAAAAACCGTGCAGCAGGCTTAACTGCCACCGTGGCGAGAACCTCTGCAGGCGCTCTGAATTACACGCCGGTGGCAAAGGTTACTAATCTGGCCAAGACCATTGAGGATTTGAAGAAGGAAGGGTTGTGGTTTGTCTGTGCCGATATGGGAGGCACCACTATGTATCAGCTGGATTTAAAGGGACCTATGGGTCTTGTCATTGGCAATGAAGGAGAGGGCGTAGGGCGCCTTGTGAAGGAAAAGTGTGATATGATTGCTTCCATTCCTATGAAGGGTGATATTGACTGTCTGAATGCTTCTGTGGCAGCGGGAGTTCTTGCTTATGAGATTGTGCGACAAAGAATAGTAGACAGCCCACAGTAGGGTACAGAAAGACCACAGAAGGCAAGGAGCGGCTAAGGAACAACCGGACGGCGAAAAAAGAGTGTCAAGAGGAGCCAAGCGGCGGAAGGAAAAAAGCAGTATCGGCGAAGAATATAAAGCACTGAAAGGAACCCCAGAGGAAATAGAATAGCAGGGGAACAATAGGGGGAACAGGAAGTTATATGGGGAGGATGAATATGCCTAAGGAGCATTCGGAATACATACAGATTACGGATGAGAAGCTGATAGACAGGCTTCGGAGAGGCGAGACTGCCATTATGGATTATATCTGTGATAAATATAAGAATCTGGTGCGCAGTAAGGCTAAATCCATGTTTATTTTAGGCGGTGACAATGAAGATTTGATTCAGGAGGGAATGATTGGGCTTTTCAAGGCAGTGAGGGATTATGATATCGGCAGGGACGCCAGCTTTTACACCTTTGCGGATTTGTGTATCAGCCGACAAATGTACACAGCAGTGCAAGCGTCCAAGCGTCAGAAACACAGCCCCCTAAATACTTATGTATCGCTGTATGGCGATACGGGCGGGCAGGAGGAAAGAGACGAGAAAAATCTTTTGGAGATGTTGTCTGACCGTGCCGAATTAAGCCCTGAGGAAGTATTTTTGGACAAGGAGAGAGTGGCCTATTTGGAAAACGCCATAGAGAGTGAATTAAGTCTGTTTGAGAAGCAAGTGTTGGATTTGTATATGACCGGTATGACAACCACGCAGATAGCAAAAGTTCTCTCCAAAGATGAAAAATCAACGGATAATGCATTGCAGCGACTAAAAGGAAAAATCAGGAAAATGTTGTAAAGAGGGGCGATTTGTCCCTTTTTTGCTTTTTATACTTTTTTTATATTTATTAAATACCATGAATATTGACTTTTATTAAGTAAGAGACGTATAATCAACAGTGCATTTACTAATAAAATAGTTTGGTGTAACAGCTCAGCCATGCGGAAATAAGTTGACAGCAAAACACTTGAATCATTAGTGAAGGTGTATATTCTGCCAACTTATGAATGGCATGGCTGAACTGTTGCAGTTTGATAATCAACAGATGTGGAAAATATTGGAGTGGAGCAGAGATGATATCGAAATTTAGTGTAAAGAAGCCTTATACCGTTTTAGTAGGTGTGATATTGGTGATTGTTCTGGGCGTAGTTTCCTTTACCCGTATGACTACGGATTTGCTGCCAAGCATCAGTTTACCTTATGTTCTTGTTATGACTACATATCCGGGAGCAAGCCCTGAGACTGTAGAAACAGTGGTAACACAGCCGGTAGAGGCGAGCATGGCAACGGTCAGCAACATAGAAAGCATCAGTTCTATATCCAGTGAAAATTATTCCATGGTAATTCTGGAATTTTCCCAGTCTACAGATATGAATGCAGTGTCTTTGGAAATCAGAGAAAGTCTGGATCAAATAAAATCTTATTGGGATGACTCTGTGGGGAATCCTATTATTATAAAGATGAATCCGGATATGCTGCCGGTTATGATTGCGGCAGTAGGTGTGGAGGGCATGGATAATGCCCGGATAAGCGCATATGTTCAAGACAGCATTATGCCGGAGCTTGAGAGTATCGAGGGTGTGGCAAGCGCCAGTGCAACAGGACTTTTGGAGGAAAGCGTGAATGTCATTATCCGACAGGAAAAAGTGGATGCCCTCAATGAAAAGGTATTTGCCGCCATTGACAAGCAGCTTGCGGATGTCGAGAAGGAGCTTGCCGACGGTAAAAAAGAGATTATAGACGGTAAAAAAGAGATTGACGACGGCAAACAGGAAATTGCCAATGGACGTAAGGAATTAAGTAATGGCGAGAAGGAGCTTGCCAACGGCAAGAAAGAGCTTGAAAATAAAAAGAACGAGACAGCCGATAAGCTGGCAACTACCAAAAGAGACTTGCTGACGGCAAAGGCAGATTTGGAGGCCGCCAAGATGAACCTGACCACCAATCTGAGTACTGCGAAAGGTCTGGATGCAAGTATTGCCGAAATCAATATGATTCAGAATGCGCCCACTACATACGCTACGGCATGTCAAAGTATTATATTAAGCGTATCCGGCGGAAATGCAGGCGATGCAGCTAAGGCAAAAGAGCAGATAGAAGCTTTGAAAAAATCTTACACAGAGAGCAGTTTACTGGAGCAGGCGGCTTCCGCGAACGAGCAGATGGCAGGTATGCTCAATACCTTGAAGACACTGGATTGGACGGATCCCCAAAATATACAGATGGTTTCCATGATGTTAGGAGGTATTTCACAGGGAGCTTCGGCGGTTATGAACACCCAGAAGCAGAATTTGCAGGACGCCTTGAATTCTCTGACTAACGGCATGGGGCTTACAGCATATGAAAAGCTGGTAAACAGCACGGTTGCCACTTTGGACGAACAACTGAAAGCTGTAAATAACGGTCTGGTAGAGGTGGAAAAGGGACAGTTGACCGCAGCAATTGAGTTTGCCAACGCTAATGCGGAAATTTCTCTGGGTGAGTATCAGATGGAGCTGGCAAAAAATCAGCTGGATTCAGCGGCAGAGCAGATTAAGACCGGTGAGGAGCAGCTTACCGACGCTGAGGAGCAGATAAAGGAAGGCGAGGAGCAGCTTGCGGAGGCAAAGGAATCCGCCTACGAAAAAGCGGACATGAACGGCATTCTTACTGTCGATACCATAAAGCAGCTTCTGGCGGCACAGAATTTCTCTATGCCTGCAGGATATGTGACAGAGGAAGGCGTTGACTATCTGGTGCGTGTAGGAGATAAGCCGGCAACGGCAGAGGAGCTGAAGGCTCTGCCTCTTATGGATTTGCATATGGATGGTGTTCCCGTGATTACGCTGGGAGATGTGGCAGATGTATTTTACACGGATAATTCGGATGCCATATATACCAATGTAAACGGAAATGCAGGTGTGATGCTGACCTTGCAAAAGCAGACCGGATATTCTACGGGAGAGGTGTCAGACCGTTTGATTGAACGTTTTGAGGAGCTGATGGCTCAAAACGACAAGCTGACTATTATCACCCTGATGGATCAGGGTATTTATATTGACTTGGTTATGGATTCCATTATCAACAATGTGCTTTTCGGAGCCGTGTTGGCGATTGTGATATTGATTATCTTCCTGAAGGATTTAAGACCTACATTTGTAATTGCTTGTTCCATTCCCATTAGCTTGGTAACGGCAATTGTGTG
>WFLY01000204.1 GCA_009177215.1 Bacillota bacterium | reverse complement strand
ATATATGAGACTGATGGAAGATGAGAGTATATTGTTGGAAAGAGGAAGAGAAGAAGGNAGAGTAGCGGNAATAGNTGAGGGAAAGGAAGTTGGACGGGAAGAAGAGAAAATCTGTATTGTCAGGAATATGCTGAAATGTGGAATGCAGGAAGAGGATATATGCAAATTTACGGAATGTGGGAAAGAGTTTGTTGATATGGTGAGGAAGCTGGATGAGCCGAAATAAGTAAACAGTCGGGAGATATTGTTTATGTAACAGTAACAGAATGTCAATAGTAAATATATGATTGGAGGAATTGTCAATGAGAAAAAATTTTGGAGCAAAACCTTATACTTATCCGCAGCCGGTCTTTATTATCGCAACTTATGGCGAAGATAATACTGCGGATGCCATGAATGCCGCATGGGGTGGAATCAGTGATACAACGCAGATATCCATGTGTCTCAGTGCAGGGCATAAGACGGTAAAAAATATTCTTGCCCGAGGTGCGTTCACGGTCAGCATGGCGGATGCCGCGCATGTGGCAGAATGTGATTATGTAGGTATAGTATCTGCAAATGATGTGCCTGACAAGCTGGAAAAGGCAGGATTTCATACTACAAAAAGTGAGTTTGTGGATGCACCTGTTATTGATGAGCTCCCTATGGCGCTGGAGTGCAGGCTGGTAAGCTACGATGAAGAAACGGGTCGCCTTGTGGGAGAAATTATTAATGTCAGTGCAGATGAAAGAATTCTTAGCCCGGACGGTAAAATCGATCCGGCAAAGCTGGATCCTATTACCTTTGACCCTGTAAACAATGCATATCTGAAGCTGGGGGAAAAGGTGGGTAATGCCTTTCAGGATGGGGCAGGCTTGAAATAAGAATACAAGGTGCTTGTATTCGGCACGGCTGAGTATTTGGCGCACGGAAAAGAGGTTAATCATGTCAGATTTGGAATACAGAGACGCCTATGAGAAGGAGCATTTAAAGTGTGCGGATTTGGCATCCAGAGTTGCGGATCTGGAGGCGAAAAACGAGGAGCTTACATGGAAGCTTGACCGTATAAAGAATAATCCCCTTTGGAAGGCTAGTAAGCCGGCACGGAGCGCTATGCATTGGGCAATCCGCCAAAAGGATAGAGTGTCTAATTGTGGCGGCTTTAGGGGCGTAGTGTCCAAAGTAGCGTACAAAAAGCGGGAGAGGGAGGCTATGAAGCAATTTGGTACGGAGAGCTTTCCCTCACCGGAACAGGCTGCTGCAGAGCGTGCCGTCAAGTTCCCGCGTATGGTGAAGATCAGCATACTGGTACCTCTTTATAATACACCAAGAGAATTCTTGACTGAAATGATAGATTCTGTAATGAATCAGACTTATGAAAATTGGGAGTTATGTCTGGCGGACGGTTCTGATCCGGAACATGCTTATGTAGGGGAAATATGCGCAGAATGTCAAAATCGTTCCGGCGGACGTATTGTTTACAAAAAGCTTGAGGAAAATAAGGGGATTGCAGGCAATACTAATGCTTGCCTGAGCTTTGCTACAGGGGAGTACATTGGCTTGTTTGACCATGACGATATACTTCATCCTTCTGTGTTGTATGAGTATGTAAAGGCTATTAATGAGCAGGGAGCAGACTATCTCTACTGTGATGAGACCACTTTTAAAAGCGGTGATATCAATAAAATGCTTACCATGCATTTTAAACCGGACTATGNNCCGGATAATTNACGTGCCAATNATTACANTTGTCATTTCNNTGTGTTNGCAAGGNNCCTTCTTGATGGAGACGAGCTGTTCCGTTCCAAATTTGACGGCAGTCAGGATCATGACATGATATTGCGTCTGACGGACAATGCAAAAAAGATTGTGCATATTCCAAGGCTGATGTATTACTGGAGGAGTCATGCAGGCAGTGTGGCTTCGGGCATTGACGCCAAGCCATATGCCATTGCCGCCGCCAAAGGCGCTGTTGCGGAACATCTAAAAAAACATGGTTTTGAGCATTTTCAGATTAGCGGTACACGTGCCTTTGAGACAATTTTCCGTATACGTTATCAGATAATCGGTACGCCTAAGGTATCCATTGTGATTGCAAATAAGGATCATGCGGCAGATTTGCGGCGCTGTGTCGGCTCTATTATGGAAAAATCCACATACGATAACTATGAGATTATCATTGTGGAAAATAATAGTACCACACAGGAAATTAAAGATTATTACAGCAGGCTGTTGGGCGTGTCTTACGGAACTGCGGTAAATCAGAGCAAGATATTGCAAAATAGGCAGGGGGAGGAACAGACCTTAAATCAGAAGGAAATCGAGCAGGGAATGCACAATCGGCAGACTATGAAGTGCGACGGAGGTATCCTCCGAAGTACGGAAGAGAGTGCAGGAGCCGGCAAAGTTGCCGTTGTTACCTATCAGGGTGATTTCAATTATTCTGCGGTAAATAATCTGGGCGTTTCCTATGCTGCCGGCGAGTATATCCTGCTTCTCAACAATGACACGGAGGTCATTACCGTCAACTGGATTGAGGAGCTTCTTATGTATGCCCAGCGTCAGGATGTAGGAGCGGTAGGCGCTAAGCTTTACTATGCGGATAAGACTGTTCAGCATGCAGGTGTGGTTATCGGGCTGGGAGCGCATAGAACAGCAGGACACAGCCATTACAAGCAGCATCGTCAAAATCTGGGTTACATGGGCAGACTATGCTACGCTCAGGATGTAAGCGCCGTGACGGGCGCCTGCCTTATGGTAAAAAAGAGCCTTTATGACGAGGTGGGAGGTTTGGACGAAGGTTTTGCCATTTCTTTAAATGATGTGGACTTTTGTCTGAAGCTGCGGGAGAAACAGCTTTTAAATGTGTTCACTCCCTTCTGTGAGCTTTATCATTATGAATCTGTTTCCAGAGGGTTAGATGACCATGGAGAGAAAGCGGAGCGCTACAACAGCGAATCTGCCAGATTTAGAGAGAAGTGGAAGAAGGTATTGGAAAAGGGTGACCCTTACTACAATCCTAACTTTTCTTTGGATAGAAGTGATTTTTCCTTAAAAATAAGCGGATAAGATGATTCTTCTTTTTTTATGTGATACCGCTAACAGTTACTTTTCATATAAGAAAAAATATGGTAAAATATACATGGATGCAGTTTGCCGGATATCTGTCAAGCAGACATTGAGCGAATGTGCAAAACTATAATAGAGCGGAAATCGCCAATTAAGAGACAGGAGGACATAGGAATGGGTTTTATGGANGAATACAAATTTNGGCTNNGTGNTGATTATTTTGATCAAGCTACGAAAGACGAGCTTTTAGCTATCGGTGATAATGAGAGCGAAATTGAGGAACGTTTTTACAAGGAATTGGAATTTGGTACAGGTGGATTGAGAGGTATTATCGGCGCCGGTACAAACCGAATGAATATTTATACTGTCCGCAAAGCTACTCAGGGTCTTGCAAATTACATTATAAAGCAGGGAACGCAGGCCAAGGGCGTTGCCATTGCATTTGACTCAAGACGTATGTCGCCGGAGTTTTCCAATGAGGCTGCACTTTGCTTGGCGGCAAACGGAATCAAGGCATATATTTTTGAATCATTAAGACCTACGCCGGAGCTTTCCTTTGCAGTCCGCACTTTGGGTTGTACTGCCGGTATTGTTGTGACTGCAAGCCATAATCCTCCTGAATATAACGGCTATAAAGTATACTGGGAGGACGGCGCGCAGGTGACTGCTCCCAAGGATAAGGACATTATTGCGGAAGTACAGAATATCAAAGATTACCATACGGTAAAGACTATGGAGAAAGAAGATGCCGTAAAAGCCGGGCTTTATCAAGTAATTGGTAAGGAAATTGACGATGCTTATATGATAGAATTGAAAAAGCAGATTATTCATCCCGATGTTATTCAGGAAATGGCAGATGACATGAAGATTGTATATACACCTCTCTGCGGAACCGGTAATCTTCCGGTAAGACGTATCTTGTCAGAGCTTGGTTTTAAGCATGTATACGTGGTGCCCGAGCAGGAGAATCCGGATCCTGACTTTACTACGTTGGATTATCCTAATCCGGAAGACCCTAAAGCGTTTACTTATGCACTTCGCCTTGCAAAGGAAAAGGATGCGGATATTGTACTTGCCACTGACCCTGATGCAGACCGTTTGGGCGTTTACGCAAAGGATACGAAGACGGGAGAGTATGTATCATTTACGGGTAATATGTCCGGTATGCTGATTGCAGAGTATATTTTGAGGGAGAAGACTGCAACGGGAACCATGCCTGCAAATCCGGCACTGGTTACCACTATTGTAACTACCAATATGACAGTACCCATTACACAGACATACGGTGTGAAACTGATAGAGGTACTTACGGGCTTTAAGTTTATTGGCGAGCAGATTAAGCTTTTCGAGCAGACGGGCAGCAACAATTATGTATTTGGACTGGAGGAGAGCTATGGCTGTCTTGCAGGTACCCATGCAAGGGATAAAGATGCTATTGTTGCAGTGATGTGTCTGTGTGAGGTGGCTGCATATTGTAAGAAGCATGGTAAGACCTTGTGGGATATGATGCTTGATACTTATGAGAAGTNCGGTTACTTTAAAGAGACGCAGTATACCATCACTTTGAAGGGAATTGACGGTTCCAGACAAATTGCGGAAATAATGGATAAGCTTCGTCAGAATCCACCCAAGTCATTTGGCGATTTGAAGGTGCTGAAGTTCAGGGATTATGAGAATGATGTGGTAATGGATATGGAAAGCGGCGCAAAATCCACAACAGGTTTGCCGAAATCCAATGTACTTTATTTTGAGCTTCCTGATAATGCATGGTGTTGTGCAAGACCTTCTGGCACGGAGCCTAAGATTAAGTTTTACATGGGTGTCAAAGGAGAAAGCCTTGAGGACGCACAGAACAAAATTGCCAAGCTGACCGAGGATTTAAAGGCAGTGCTGTAAAAGAGACGAGTTAAACAGGCAGCGAATCGCCCTGTAATGGGGTGATTTGCTGTTTTGCTGAATGGACGAGAGGTTTTTGGGTGTGGGAAAAATAAATCTGGCTAACCTGAAAAAAACCATATATTATTTGCGGCGAAACGGTCTGAAAAACACCTGGTATGCCGCAAGGGAACGGATAGAGGAGCAAAATACGCCCCCCTACTTTTTTGTACCTTTGACGCAGGAGGAGGCTGAAAAACAGCGGCAGGCCTCTAAGGTGTTTTCGGTTACCTTCAGTGTTGTTGTACCCACTTATCACACAAGGGAAGGACACCTGCGGGATATGATTGATTCGGTGATAAGTCAGACTTATCCGAACTGGGAGCTTATCTTAGCCGATGCCAGTAGCGATGAGAGTGTGGAGACAGTGGTCAGAACTTATCAGGATGAGAGAATTCGGTTTATACGATTAGAGAAAAACGGCGGTATATCAGAAAATACCAATCAGGCGATTGGATATGCTACGGGTGATTATACAGGACTTTTGGACCATGATGATGTGCTTGCCAAAGAAGCACTGTATGAGATGGCAAAGGCGATTGAAGAAGGAAAAGAGAGAGGAATTGAGCCAAGGCTTCTCTACTCCGATGAAGATAAATGCAACGGTGACAGGACAGAATATTTTGAGCCTCATAGGAAAGAGGANTTTAATTTGGACCTTTTGCTCNGCAATAATNATANCTGNCATNTTANGGNNCTGGAGAGCNCANNGANANAGGAGCTGGGTTTCAGAAAAGAGTACGACGGCGCGCAGGATTTTGATTTGGCGCTTAGGGCGGTGGACAGGCTGCTTGATAAAGAAAATCAAATTATTCATATTTCAAAGGTGCTATATCATTGGCGCTGTCACGAGGAGTCTACTGCACAGAATCCTCAGAGCAAACAATATGCTTATGAAGCGGGAAGGCATGCGGTACAGGATTTTGCGGACAATCGCAATATTGCAGCGAGAGCGGTTCACATGAAGCATTTGGGTTTTTACCGTTTGGAATATGACAAACCTGTTTTACAGACAAGAGACGATATAGGAGCCGTTGGAGGCAGGCTTTTAAGTCATGGTAGAATTGTCGGCGGCAGGCTTTCGGAGGAAGGAAATGTGTTTTATCAAGGACTTCCCGCTTCCTACAGTGGATATATGCACCGCGCAGTGCTGCAGCAGAACGGTGAGGCTGTGGACATTCGTCTTATTGCGGTGAGAGAAGAATGCCGTAAGCTGTTCGAGCAGATAGTGGGAGTACCATATAAAACGTTACCGGGGCAGGAGTTTTTTGATGCCTCTGTGCTGCCGGAGGAAATGGATTATCAAACAGTCAGCATTGCGCTTGGCAAAGCAATCAGGTCTGCGGGATATCGTATATTGTGGGAGCCTAAGCTTAGCAGCAGCTTGGGAAAATACCGACAGCATCAAAAAGCTGACGACAAGCAGCAATAAGAACCATTTAGTCTATGACATGAAAAGTGCCGGCAGGTGCCGTATGATGGTGGCGCAACAAATGCCGAAAAGAATCATGAAGATAGTGGCATCATAAGTACTGGCAGAAACCGTGGAAATTGTGCATGTCAGATGCTGACAGGGGATTATGGAGGCTGCGGCATGACAAGTGCCGACAAGAATCGCGGAGACAGTGGCATAATAAAGTTAGATGATATCGCAAGATGAACAGGGAGACGGAAGGCGGAGTGGAAAAAGTAACCGTAGTGATACCGAATTACAATGGAATAAAGTACATTAAGAGCTGTCTGGAGGCCTTGTATGCACAGAAAGAAGGAACCTGTGAATTTCGTGTGCTGATGGTGGATAACGGTTCAACAGACGGCAGCGTAGAGCTTGCGAAAGAGCTGTTCCCACAGACGGAATGGATTGTGCTGCCGGAAAACACGGGTTTTTGTCATGCTGTCAATGTGGGAATTCAGGCGACGGATACGCCTTATGTAATACTTTTAAATAATGACACAAGGGTGTATGACGGTTTTGTGGACGGGCTATATCATGCTATTGAGAAAAGTCCTGATATTTTTTCTGTCAGCGCCAGAATGCTTATGTGGGATAAACCGGAGCTATTAGACGATGCCGGAGACAGATATTGTGCTTTGGGCTGGGCGTACGCCCGGGGAAAGGGCAGGCAGGCGGCGAATTATGGAAAACCGGCGGAAATATTTTCCGCTTGCGGAGGCGCGGCAATTTACAAAAGGGAAGTTTTCGATGAAATCGGATTGTTTGATGAATTGCATTTTGCTTATCTGGAGGACTTGGATATAGGCTACAGGGCGCGTATTTACGGATATCGCAACCGTTACGAGCCTACTGCTAAAGTGTTACATTTTGGAAGCGCTTCCACAGGTTCCCGATATAACATGCGAAAAACGGAGCTTTCTTCTGCCAATAATATATATGTGATAGGAAAGAATATGCCTATTTTACAGTGGCTTTGGAATATGCCCTTCTTGTGTGTCGGATTCTTTATAAAATTTTTATTTTTTTGTAAAAAGGGAATGGGATTGCTGTATTTAAAGGGATTGCGGCAGGGATTGCGGCGCTGCCTCAGCAGGCAGGGGAGAAGCCATAAGGTAAAATTCCGGTTAAAGCATCTAAAAAATTATTTGGCAATACAAATACAGTTATATGTAAATTTGGTTCGAATTATTATGAAATCTTAAGAATTAACTTCATAAATTCTTAAATTGTAGCTTTTATAATAATACTTGTAAAATACTTACGATTTAGAACCGATTCGGGTGGCGCTTATGATAAAGGACAATCAAAAAGTATTTAACAGGCTGCTGGTGGTAATAGACGCCGCCATTACGGCAGCTTCGTTTATTCTTGCGTATTATATAAAATTTTATATTTTTGAGCATGGACCCGGTATTGGGGTGCTGCCCGTGAAAGCTTATTTTATGCTCCTGTTTTATATTGTGCCGGGTTATCTTTGCTTGTATTACAGGTGCGGTGTTTACACGCCCAAGAGGACAGTGCGCAGGCGGTATGAGATTTATAGTATTTTACAGGCAAATACTATTGGTTTAGCTGCACTGATAATTATTCTCTATATGATTATCCATGAGATTAATTTTTCACGTTCGGTCATGGCAATTTTTTATGTGCTGAATATTTTTTTGACGACATGCGCAAGATTGACGCTCCGAAGGACATTAAGGATGATGCGGAGCAAGGGGTATAATTTAAAGCATATTTTGCTGGTAGGTTACTCTAGAGCAGCGGAAGAGTATATAAACCGTATTTTGGAAAATCCCCAGTGGGGATATGTGGTATGTGGGATTTTGGACAACCATAGACCGGCGGGAACTCTTTATAAAGGAGTGAAGGTGTTAGGCTCTATGGGTAATCTGGAAATCATTCTTCCGGAAAATAAACTGGATGAGATAGCGATTACCTTATCACTGAAGGACTATGATTTTTTGGAGAAGATTGTAAGCATTTGTGAGAAGTCCGGTGTGCATACTAAGTTTATTCCGGACTATAACAGCCTGATTCCCACTAAGCCTTATACAGAGGATTTGCTGGGTCTTCCGGTTATTAATATTCGATATGTTCCGCTTACGAATACCGGTAATATTGTGATAAAGAGGCTTTTGGATATTATCGGTTCACTGGCGGGAATCATGATTACTTCGCCCATTATGGTGATATGTGCCGTATTGGTTAAATTGAGCAGTAGCGGACCTGTTATTTTCAGGCAGGAGCGTGTGGGTCTGCACAATAAGCCCTTTTATATGTACAAATTCCGCAGCATGGAGCTGCAGTCGCCCAAAGAAGAAAAAAAGGCATGGACGGTGAAAGACGATCCCAGAGTAACGGGTGTGGGAAAGATTTTGCGGAAAACCAGCTTAGATGAATTACCGCAGCTGTTCAATATTTTAAAGGGGGATATGAGTCTTGTGGGTCCGAGACCGGAGATCTTAGAATCTCTTTTTCATTATATCAAGGAGGCAATCAGAAAATCAGCAAATTTGAGATTTAATAGATGAAAATACAATACTGCTCGGATCTGCACATGGAGTGTCATGATAATATGCGCTTCATGAAACGGCTATTCTTCTTCGTAATAATATGAGTAGTCGATGCCT
>WFLY01000004.1 GCA_009177215.1 Bacillota bacterium | reverse complement strand
ACTGCCCTTGAGTATTATTTTCTGGCTGGCATTAGTAGCACTTGGAGTTGATATTTGGTATGTATGGACTAATGATAGTGAGCAAAACAGTGCAATCTTCATGATTCTGCTTTTTATATTGTTTTTGATGACAGGAGCGGCAGTTTATGTGTGTCCGCTTTTGTCCAGATTCGAAAAGAAAAACCTGGAACTGATAAAGCTTGCAGCATACGTGATGTTTAAATATCTTCCCGTTACCATTGCTGCTCTGGCTGTTTTTTGGATAATGGGAATTTTGGTATACTTGATGCCGTGGGCAATTTTGGTGCTTCCTGGTTTTTATGTGTATGCACTTTCGTTTCCTATGGAAAAAATTATGAGAAAACTGATGCCGTCTGTGAAAGAGGACAGTGAAGAAGCTGAAAAGTGGTATTATCAATGAAGGGTGAGATAAAATGGCAAAGACAGTTAAAATGCAGGACATAGCAGAAAAGCTTGGAGTCAGTACCATGACAGTTTCCAAGGCGTTATCAGGAAAACCCGGCGTCAGTGAAGCTGTGAGGGAAAAGATTAAAAAACTGGCCGTTGAAATGGGATATCATGCACCCGGCGCAGAAAGAGATGAACTTGGAAAAAGTTATAATATCGGTGTGATCCTTGCAGAATATTATACAGAAAAATATGCAACTTTTTATTGGAAATTATATCAGTCGCTAAGCACCAGCGCAGTTCGTAAGAACTGTTTTGTGATGCTGGAGATTATTTCCTGCGAGGACGAAAAAAATCTGGAGCTTCCTAGATTGATTCGGGAAAGAAAAATTGACGGGCTTCTTGTTTTGGGGAATATGGAAAGTAATTATTTAAAAATGCTTACGGCGGAAGAGAATGTTCCGATCGTATATGTAGATTTTTATGATAATTGTGTTCATGAGGACAGTGTCGTTTCCAACAGTTTTTACGGCTCCTATGCGATCACAAATTATTTGTTTGAAAAGGGGCACAGCAGAATTGGGTTTGTAGGAACGTTGTTCAGCACCAAAAGTATTACGGACCGGTTTATGGGCTATGAAAAAGCAATGATGGAACATGGGGAGAAAGTAAGAGAAGAATGGATCATTCCGGATCGAGAGCAGGCACGGAACAGTTATGAAAAGATAACACTTCCGATGGAGATGCCTACGGCATTTGTTTGTAATTGTGATCTTACAGCATCAAAATTGATCCGCAGCCTTCATGAAAAGGGGTATCAGGTGCCGGAGGATATTTCGGTAGTCGGATATGATGATTTTCTTTATCCCGGACTTTGTGATGTAGAAATTACTACTTACGGAGTGGATATGGATCATATGGCTCAAACCACCATTCAGGTGATACTAAAGAGAATTACAGGATGCGGGGGCCGGAAAGGAATCCATGTTATCGAAGGCTATGTTGCCGAAAAAAGCAGTGTATCGGATATCAGAGGGAACTCTTAACAAAAATTAAGGAATTATTTATATACATCCAGCGAAAATCTGCTAAAATTCTACAAGAAAGTTCATTTACAGGGGTTGAAGCGGGATGGAGTTGGAGTTTATTGATGTTTCACAGCACAGGGAGGAAAAAAGAACTTCCAGAAATAGAAATTATGTCAGTGGAAGTGTTGTGCGTGCAGACAGACCGGCAAGAAGGGAAAACCCGCCGAGGAGACGGCGCACGCCGGAGGAAATTGAACGCCGGAGGCAGATGATCTTACAAAAAAAGAAGCGGC
>WFLY01000314.1 GCA_009177215.1 Bacillota bacterium | reverse complement strand
GAGATATTATAAGCAATAAAATATGATGATGCCAGAAAGAATAACTAGTATACTTTTAAATGAAATTGTAAACTTAAAATTTAAAGGATTAAAATAAATTCGAATGAAAGAACGGACAATGAAAAAGGGTAGAGCGGGCTTACTGATCGTTTGCATTTTTGAAGTGTTAATGCTTTTCGGCTGTGGAGGAAGGGAAGAACAGGATCCCTCGGAAGTCAAAGAAGTGAAAGAGGAAATTATAGGGGTGTATGAGGCGGAAGAGGCTGAACTTACACCAAATCTTTCCATAAAGGATACGGCTTCGGGATTTTCCGGGACGGGATATGTGGAAGGCTTTGAACAGGAAGGGGATGCATGTACTTTTCATATTGCGGTAGAAGAGGATGGCTTTTATGATTTGCGGCTTGCAGCAGCCAATATCGGAGGATACAAGGAAAACTATGTTTTGGTAGATGAAACAGCTGTCGGTAATCTGGTCAGCGGGGAAGGTCATTTCACGGAAGAGACCATAAAACGAACTTATCTAAATGCAGGAGAGCATACCATTACGGTATCGAAATATTGGGGGTACATATCGTTAGATAAACTAACTGTACTGAAAAGTCCGGAGTTTCCGGAAGATTACTTTGAAGTTTCGGCAAAGCTGTGCAATGAAAATGCAGATGACTGTGCAAAGAGGCTGATGAGTTACCTTGTAGATAATTATGGGAAAAATGTCTTGTCCGGGCAGTATTGTGACGGAGGATTGTATGGTCACGAGATGGCATGTNTCTGGTCTGCAACGGGAGAGTTTCCGGCAGTGGTNGGTCTTGACATGATTGAATATTCTCCTTCGCGGGCAGCAAACGGGAGTGAAGGGANAAGCATTGANCAGGCAGTCGAGGCATGGGAAGCNGGGGCGGTTGTGACAATCTGCTGGCACTGGNATGCACCGGAAAAATACNTTACCGGGCAGTNGTACNGTGGATTTTATAAGGAATATANCAATATTNNTCTCGATAAGATCATGAAGGGAGAAGACGAGGAAGGATATGAACTTCTGATGTCGGATATGGACACCATTGCAAAGGAGCTTCAAAAGCTGCAACAGGCAGGAGTTCCTGTTCTCTGGAGACCGCTTCATGAAGCCAGCGGCGGCTGGTTTTGGTGGGGAGATTGTGAGGCACAATCTTATATCGATTTATACAGGTTAATGTATGACAAATTCACCAAGGAATATGGTCTTAATAATTTGATCTGGGTATGGAACGGACAGAGTAAAGACTGGTATCCGGGGGATGACGTGGTGGATATTGTAGGAGAAGACATTTATCCCGGTGAGCAGGTTTACAGTTCACAGATCAATAAATTTATGGAGGTGCATGAATATGCAGACTCCAATAAGATGGTGGTACTTTCGGAGAACGGTTGTCTGTTTGATCCGGATCTGGCAATCAGAGACGGAGCTATGTGGGGATATTTCGGAACCTGGGGCGGAGAGTTTGTTACAAAGTCCGCAACCTTAAATCTGTATTCGGAGCAATATACGGATGAAGAAATGCTGAAAAAAGTATATTCCCATGAGAATGTAATCGTTTTGAATGAGCTTCCTGACCTGAAGGAATATCCGATCAGGGAGGAGGCAGAGTAGATGGCTGATAAAGGGAGGAAAGCACCCCGCAGGGAGAAAGATCCTTATCAAAAAGGAAATACAAAGCTTTTAAGCCCGGATGGCAGTTTCATGTGTTTCCTGACCAAAGCAGGGCAGGTGATTATTTTAAATATCATTTGGCTGATATCCTGCATTCCGGTTTTTACGATAGGAACCGCTGCTACATCGCTATATTATGCCATGATGAAGAATATCAGAAGAAGCCGCGGTTATCCAGTGACGGAATACTGGAATTCTTTTAAGCGCACTTTCGTAAAAGGCAGTATCTTTACGGCAGCATCCGGCGGCTGGCTGTTCCTGCTGTATCGTCTAAGGCTGGTTGTGCTGGCACAGGAAACTGAGTACAGCATTTTTCTCAGTCGCATTTATATTGCGCTGATGGCAGTGACAGCGGCAATTCTGGTGTATTTATTTCCGGTGCTGTCCAGGTTCACCATGAGTATGACGGCGATGGTTAAGCTTTCTTTTGTGATGGCGGTACGATATTTGGGGTATACGATGTTAATACTTGCAGGAACGGTGTTTCTTGCGTTTTTGCAGTTTTATTTTCTGCCTATGCCGACAGTGTTTTTTCTGCCGGGAGCGTGGTGTTATGTATGCACATTTATGATCGAAAAGGCATTGCGGAAATATATGCCGGTATCTGAGAAAGATGCAGATGCATGGTATTACGAATAAAGAAACAGGAATCCTGAAAATGCATGGAGGTAAATCATGAAATCAAGGACAAGAAAGAAAAAAGTGATGGCGCTTATGTTGACGGCGGCGCAGATGGCGGTAGTTTTCCAGTTCGGAGCTGTAGATGCAAGAGCGGCATCCCTGACGCAGGAAGAGGCAAAAGAACTGGTAAGTACCTATTCAGTTTCGGATTCTGTTCCGGGATATAAGGAATATATGGAGATGCATAAGGATGCNGTTTATCCGGAAGTNATGGTGGAAGTTCAGGCAGAGGAATATACCGCCTATATGGAGAACGGAAAGGNAACGGAACCTGAAGTATATACGGATTATGAAGGCATGCAGGGACAGAGTGTGCTTACCAAAGAAAACGGATATATTGAATTCCCGGTTCAGGTGCCTGAGACTGGATTTTATCAGCTTCAGATAGAGTACTACCCCGTAGAAGGCAAAAACTCAGAGATCCAAAGAAGCTTTTTTGTGGATGGAGAGCTGCCTTACGGGGAATTGTCATTGATCGAATTTTCGAGAATCTGGTCTACCGATGTGGCTCAGGAAAGTTTCCGTCAGGGAATTTACGATGTTGTCTGGAAGAAGGATAATCAAGGAAACGATTTAAAGCCTACTTCCATTGAAATACCGGAATGGATTGTTTCGGACTTATATGATAATAACGGATATATTACAACACCATTGTGTGTTTATCTCACAAAAGGGGAACATACCATATCCATNAATTCTCAGAGAGAGCCCNTGCTGATCCNTAGATTGANTCTAANGAANACAGAGGAAGCCAGAGAGTACGCAGAGGTAAAAGCAGCGTGGGATGCAGATGGCGCATCAGATACGACAGGAGTCAATGTAGAGATTCAGGGTGAGAATGCTATCCGCACATCTTCACAGATGCTTTATCCTACTCAAGATCAGTCATCACCTGCAGTATATCCTTCCAGTGCCAAAGAACTTCTTAATAATTCCATCGGCAATGAGAGCTGGGGAGATGCAGGACAGTGGATTGAGTGGGAATTTGAAGTGCCTGAAAGCGGCTATTACAATATCTCCATGTTCGCAAAGCAAAGCTTTATGAGGGGAATTTATGTATCCCGTAAAATTTATATTGATAACGAAGTACCTTTTCGGGAACTGGAGAATTACGGATTTACTTATGCATCCGGTTGGCGTACGGACACTCTGCAGGATTCGGAGGGAGAGGCTTACCGATTTTATTTGGAAAAGGGAAAGCACACTTTGAAGATGGAGGTGGTTCTGGGAGATTTCTCATCGGTTATTGCAAGTGTTCAGGATTGTGTATCCCAGCTGAATTCCATCTATCGAAAAGTAATCCGAATTACTGGTGTAAGTCCAGACACCTATCGTGATTATCAGATCGAGTCATCACTGCCGGGATTAAATGAAGAAATGACGGCAGTCAGGGATCAGCTGAATCAGGCAATCTCGGATCTGCGGACGGCTGCAGGACGCACATCTGACAAGGAGACGGTTTTGATCACCATGAGAGATCAGATGGATTATCTGATTGCAGACGAAGAGCGGTTTGTAAAGGTAGTTGCTACATATAAGGAAAATGTACGTGCTTGTGGTACTTGGATTACACAGGTTATTGATCAGCCGCTTCAGATCGACCGATTGAATATTTATTCTCCTGGAGAAGAAATTCAGGTTTCCTCCAATTCTATATGGGATANGGTTTCTTATGAAGCGAGGNNNTTATATTATTCNNTNATTATTGATTACAANNNACTGNGGGNTCCGGAGGGAGAAGNNNGTNAGAATACTACAATTACACTCTGGGTGGGAACCGGACGTGATCAGGCAAATGTAATTCGTTNCCTGATAGATGAATCTTTTACCAGCAATAACGGAATTGGAGTCAGTGTTCAGCTGGTGGATATGAACANCNTGCTTCGGGCAGAACTGGCAGGAGAGGGGCCTGACGTGGCAATTCAGGTTGCCAACACCAATGGAATTGCCGGAGCGGTCTTGAATACAGGAAATGATACACCAGTGAACTATGGTCTCAGAAATGCTGTTCTTGACTTAAGTCAGTTTAATGATTTTGAAGAAGTATCCAAGAGATTTTATGATAGTGCATTAACGGCATTCAGTTTTGATGGAGCTGTCTACGGTCTGCCGGAGACACAGACATTTCCGGTTATGTTTTACCGGAAGGACATTCTGGCGGAGCTTGGTATTGATGTTCCGACAACCTGGGATGAGGTGAAGGTAACGATGTCGGTTCTTGCCAAAAATCAGATGGAATTTGGTATGCTGCCGGCGGAACAGATTTATGCAATGCTTTTGTATCAGAACGGAGGAGAGTACTACAACGACGGAGGAATTTCTTCGGCTCTGGATTCTGATATTGCGGTCAATACCTTTAAGGAGTATTGCGAATATTATACGGATTACGGCTTGGATCAATGGGCAAGTGTGGAAGAAAGGTTCCGTACTGGTGAGTGTCCCATTATCATAGCAGATTATACAACTTACAATAATCTGGAGGTCTCGGCACCGGATATTGCAGGGCTTTGGGATTTTGCCATGGTTCCTGGAACTGTGAAGGAGGACGGAACCGTGGATCATTCTGTAGGCTGTACCGGTCTGGCAAGTATGATCATGGCGGATACGGATAATCCGGAGGCATGCTGGGAGTTTTTGAAATGGTGGACCAGTGCAGAGGTTCAGACTTTGTTTGACCGGGAAATGGAATCATTGATGGGTTCAGCGGCCCGCGTGGCAACGGCCAATCAGGAAGCTTTTGAAAACATTCCCTGGCCGGTAGATACCTACGAATCCTTGTCAGAGGCTTTCGTATGGGTTAAGGGAATTCCCCAAGTGCCCGGCGGATATTATTCCTGGAGAAATGTAAACAATGCATTCTACACGGTCACAACAGATAAAAATACTGCATCGCCGAGAGAAGAGCTTATGGATAAAGTGCTTTATATTAATGATGAGATCACTTATAAACGAAAAGAGCTTGGATTAGTGACGCTGGATGATATCAGTAAGGAGGATAAGTAAATGGCATCAAAAGAAGCAATGGCTGTTGCCCAAAAGCAGGGCACTTTAGGATACCGGATCAAAAGGAATAAAGCATGCTATATCATGCTGGCGCCTTATTTTATCCTGTTTTTCTTATTTACAGTATTGCCGGTGCTTGCATCCATGGCATTGAGCTTTACGTATTTTAACATGTTGGAATGGCCCACTTTTAATGGCTGGAACAATTATATTAAGCTGTTTTTGGAAGATGACATTTTCCTGATATCCTTGAAAAACACGTTGNTTTTTGCAGTAGTGACGNGACCGATCAGTTACCTTTTATGTCTGCTTTTTGCATGGATCATCAATGAATTTTCCAGCAAGATCAGAACGCTGCTCACCTTGATCTTTTATGCACCGTCCATCTGCGGTAATGCGTATATGGTATGGAGTCTGATACTTTCCAGCGACCGGTATGGTTATCTGAACGGTATTCTTATTAAGCTGGGGGTCATTAATGAACGTAAGTTATGGATGCAGGATGCCAAGTATATTCTTCCCTGCCTGATCGTGGTTCAGCTCTGGTTGTCCTTAGGTACCGGTTTCTTATCCTTTATTGCAGGTCTTCAGACCGTGGATAAGAGTTTGTATGAGGCGGCGGCTCTTGATGGAGTGAAAAACCGCTGGCAGGAGCTTTGGTTTGTGACTCTTCCGGCAATGAAACCTCAGCTGATGTTTGGTGCGGTTATGCAGATTACTCAATCCTTTGCGGTAGCCGATATTTCCATACAGCTTGCAGGTAATCCTTCCGTAAACTATGCAGGTGCAACCGTGGTAACCCACCTTTTGGATTACGGTTCCACTCGATTTGATATGGGATATGCGTCCGCCATCGCAACGGTATTGTTCTTGCTGATGGTAGGTACCAATAAACTGGTTCAGAAATTATTAGGAAGGGTGGGAGAGTAAGTGGCTAAGACGGCTGTAAAAGAAAGTACAGTAAAAGCAAGAAAAAAATATCGCTTTTTCAAACCCAGAGAGAAAAAGCTGAATCGTTCTATGGCTGGAAACACTATGCTGTTTGTGATCATGGCAATCTGTGGATTTTTTATGGCATTACCGCTTGTCATGATTATCAACAACTGTTTGAAGCCCTTAGACGAAATTTATCAGTATCCTCCGAGAATATTGGTGAGGAATCCTACTCTTGAGAATTTTACGGATCTGTTTACGATTATGAGTGATTCCTGGGTACCTTTTTCCAGATACATATTAAATACCATTATTATTACCGGATGCGGAACCGTAGGGCATGTAATATTAGCCTCCCTTGCGGCATATCCGCTTGCCAAGCATGAGTTTCCGGGCAAGAAGCTTTTATTTAACATGGTTGTGCTGTCCATGATGTTCTCTTGGACGGTTACGCAGATTCCCAACTATATGATCATCAGCTGGCTGGGGATCAACAATAATTACCTGGCGTTGATTCTTCCGGCATGTTCTTACGGAATGGGACTTTATCTGATGAAACAGTTTATGGAGCAGCTGCCCACTTCACTGATGGAGTCGGCGAGATTGGATGGGGCTTCGGAATTTCAGGTATTCTGGAAGATTGTTATGCCTAACGTAAAACCGGCATGGCTGACGCTGGCGATTTTCCAGTTCCAGCAGATGTGGGGGAATACGGGAAGCATGTTCCTGCGCGATGAACAGCTGAAGCCTCTGCAGTTTGCATTGCAGCAGATTTCTGCCGGCGGTACAGCGAGAGCAGGTGCGGCGGCAGCGGTAACTTTTGTCATTGCGGCAGTGCCGATCATCTTTTTCCTGGCATGCCAGAGCAATGTATTGGAAACTATGACAACTTCCGGTATGAAGGATTGATAGGAGGGGCGGAATGAAAAAACAGAATCTGTTAAAAAAATTAACTGCCCATCTTCTTATCGGCATAGTGCTTTTTAGCGCTATGGGAGGGGCAGTATATGCGGAAGAGCTTCCGTATGACACTTATAATTACAACTATCGGGAATATGTGGTGATTACTCCGGCAGCCTATGTGCCGAACGGTTCTGTCACAGGAATGAGCGTAGGAACCTCTAATTTCAGTGAACCACAGGATTTTTGTGTATCCGAAGAGGGAGAAGTCTACATAGCGGATACCAAAAATAACCGGATCGTTGTCTTAAATGAAGACATGTCGCAGCTGGTTCGGGAGATTGACGGCTTTACCAGAGACGGTGCGCAGGACACTTTTAATCAGCCCTATGGAGTATGTGTATCTGAGAACGGTCAGCTTTATGTGGCAGACTCAATGAACAAGAGAGTTGTGGTATTGACCAAAGAGGGAGAGTTCATTAAGACGATCGAGAGCCCTCAGTCAGAAATTCTGGAAGATGATTTTGATTTTATTCCCATTAAGGTTACTGTTGATTATGCAGATCGTGTCTATGTTATTTCAAGGAATGCATTTGAAGGAATTCTGGTTTTTGAGAGTGACGGTAACTTTACCGGATATTTTGGAACCATTGAAGTAAAGATTACACTCTGGGAAAAGTTCTGGAGAAAGATAGCAACAAAAGAAGAGCGTGCGAAACAGCAGCTCTATATTCCCACAGAATTTACCGGTATGGATGTGGACAGTGGCGGCTTCATTTATGCAACGAATATTGATTCCGAAGGTAAGCAGGCAGTGAGACGCTTAAATCCACAGGGCAAGGATGTTATTCAAAAAGGTGAAAATGAAAACGTGGGCGGAGACGTCTGGTTTGGAATTTATGGTACTTACGGCGGTCCCAGCGAGATTACGGATGTGGTTTATCGCGGAAAGGGAATCTATTCCATGCTGGACCGGAAGAGAGGACGGATTTTTACTTACGATAAGGAAGGAAATCTTCTCTACATTTTTGGTGGACTGGGAAGTCAGGAAGGAACCTTTACAACACCGGTTGCCATTGAAGAAGTGGGAGATCAGATCCTTGTTCTGGATGCTTATTATGGNACGATTATNAGATTCAGCNCTACGGAANATGGGAANCTAATTAATNAAGCCATCGGACTTCGGTATGACGGTGATGAAACTCAGGCGATTGAGATTTGGCAGAAGGTTCTCCGGCTGGATGAAAATAATGAACTTGCCAATTCCGGCATTGGTAAGGCGTATCTGACAGCCGGCGAAAATAAGACGGCAATGAAATATCTGGAGCTCGGAATGAACCGGAAGTATTATTCCGTTGCGTGGAAGCGATATCGAAATGAGGTCCTGACCCAGAATATGAATCTGATTATGACGGTTATCATCGTTTTGATTGCGGCATGGATTGCTTACAAGAAGTTTTTTAAAAAGCGCATGCGGGATAAACGGGAAGAAAAGAAAAGAGCAGGGGAAGGAGGGCTTACATAATGAAGCAGTTGTTTTCTAAGGATAAATGGCAGTATGCATTTTATACGGTAAGCCACCCGGCAGACGGATATTATGAGATTCGTCACAGGGAGCGGGGGAGCGTCCCTGTTGCTGTTCTTCTGGTGATTCTTTTTTCCTTGAGCTTTTCTATTAACAGGACGGCGGCAAGCTTTATTGTAAATGATGTGGATCCGCTGGATGTAAACTCCCTTACGGAATTGTTTGCGGTTTTGTTATTGTATGGACTATTCTGTGTGGGAAACTGGTCTATCACCTGTCTGATGGAAGGGGAAGGAAGACTTAAGGATATTGCAATTGCAATTGGTTATGCTATGACCCCCATGATCGTATGTTTTAATCTGGGAACCATAGTCAGTCAGTTTGTGGCGCAGAATGAAGAGGCTTTTTATTTTATGATCCTGGGAATCGGGATTGCTTATGGGCTTTTTATGATGCTGATCGGTATTATGCAGGTACATAACTATACTTTCGGCAAAACGCTGGTGACAATATTTCTGACGTTCATTGCAATGTTTATCATCATTTTTGTTGTGTTGTTGTTTATGGATCTGATCACGCAGTGCTACAGTTTCTTTTATAGTATTTATCAGGAACTGATTTTCAGAATGTAGGGGGAGGGTAAAATGCAAAAAAGTAAAAAATTATTGATTTGTGTCGTAAGCCTGATCCTGTTTGTGGTGATCGCTTGGTTTGGGTATTACTTGATTCATTATTATTTTTATAATGAGTACCGTGAGGATCTTTCATCCTATGCATACGAAGAGGGGACGGACTTTTCACCGATCAGTGAAGCGGCGTCAGATGTAGAAGGCATGGTGCTGGCGCAGGAAAACAGCAATCTGAAGCTTTACGTGAATACAGAAAGCGGTGAGACTGCCATTTATGATAAAAGAAACGGGCAGACAATTTATTCAAATCCCGCTGATGCGGATGAAGATGAGATTGCCAACGGTACCAACAAAAATTATCTGAAATCGCAGATTATTCTGGACTATTTTAATACGGCAAGAACTCAGGGAACTTATGATTCTTTCAGTTATTGTACCGAGAAGGGACAGCTTGAAGTGGAGTCCATCAAGGACGGAGTGCGTTTCCTTTATACCATGGGCGATCTGACAAGTTCTACGGGAATCGTTCCCCAGTATATCAGTGCAGAAGCCTTGGAACGGGTTACATCAGCACTTTCCGAATCGGATGCTGATTTTGTGAGAAAGAAGTTTATTGAAAGCAAGGTGGCAGATGATTATCTGGAAATGCTGGAGTCAACAGTTAAAGGAGCTTCGCAGCTTCGTAAGCTGAATCGATTTTTTGAGGAGGCAGGATTTACAGAAGAAGAATATATTCAGGAAATGGAAAACTCCGGCGTAGAAGGAGCGGTTCCAATTTCCTTTGTGATTCCGTTGGAGTACCGTCTCAATGAGGATTCGGTAGATGTTTCCATTCCTATGAGCGGTGTACAGGAAAACGGTGGTGGAACTGTTTTCCGTATTCAGTTCCTCAGATACTTTGGAACTGCCGGAAAAGACGAACAGGGTTATATGCTGGTTCCCAATGGTTCGGGTTCCCTGATCCGCTTTAATAACGGTAAATCTGACGCAAGCCTTTATTNNGAGTATGTATATGGAATTGATCCTCTNNCANCGGNATATACGGNACNTGNGAATACGGAAAACGTAAAAATGGCATTGTTTGGCATTTTCCGGGAAAACAGCAGTGTGCTGGCAACAATAGAAGACGGCGCTTCTTTCAGCTATCTGACGGCTGGAGTGGCAGGCAGAATCAATGAGTATAATTATGTTTATCCCACTTTTGTACTTAGAGGTAATGATAAGCTTGCCATGTTTGGGTCAACTGGAAATGAGGCGGAACTTCCCATTGTAGAAAAGAATTTTTATGACGCGAACCTGACCGTGCGTTATACCATGCTTCCTGAGGATCAACAGGGATATGCCGGTGCGGCAAATTATTACAGGGAGCGCCTTATTGAAGAAGGCGTACTGACTGCAAAAGAATCAGAAGAGGATATTAAATTCTACTATGATGTTTTGGGAGGCGTTATGATCACCAAGTTCTTTCTGGGAACACAGTATGAGGGCTTGTATCCAATGACTTCCTTTGAACAGGCAGGCGACATTTCTGATGATCTTGCGGCAAATGGAATTTCTAATCAGGTGATGAACTATCAGGGCTGGATGAACGGCGGCTATTACCATGATGTAGTGGATAAGATCCGGGTGCCTTATAAATTGGGCGGCAAATCAGGATTAGAGGAGCTGGATCAAAGAGTTGCAGGGAACGGAGGAAATCTGTATGCGGATGTTGCCTTCCAGAAAGTCTCCTTTATCAGTGACCGTTATAATTATAACAATGAGACTTCGCGGTATTATGGAACCGGTTATATTGCCACCTTTGGTCTGGTCAATCCATCAACACTGCGCCAGACATCAGGGCTCGGTTATGCGGAAAACAGATATGATCTGATTTCACCCAAATTCCTGGTAAGATATGTAGATAAATTTACAAAGAAGATCGGAAGATATGATATTGGCGGCATTTCCTTAAGAGATCTGGGGAATGAACTGCATTCGGATAAGAAGAGAACGCAGATTATTGACCGGGAAGCTGCACTTGATGTTGTAAAGGCACAGCTTGGACAGATTCAGGATACCGGGAAAAATATTATGCTTAGTGACAGCAATGATTATGCTTTCGGTTATGCGCAGGATATCATTAATGCGCCGCTTACGGATAATGATTATTATATTGTTGATGAGACGGTTCCTTTTTATGAGATGCTGATTCACGGTTATATTGATTATACCGGAAGTGTGATCAATCTGAGTGATACCTATGAGAGAACGGATATTGTTCTGAACCTGATCGAGACAGGGGCGTCTCCCCACTTCCTGTTCTCCTGGGAAAACGCCAGCGAGATCAAGACTACGGGACTGAATCGGTTATATGCTACCGCTTATGACAATTGGAAGGATGATGCATTGTCCATTTACACAGAGGTCAATGATGTCTTAAAACAGGTAAATGGTGCGGCCATTGTGAATCACGAGATATATGAAAACGGCGTGAGAGCCGTAACCTACAGCAATGGCATTACAATTTATGTTAATACAGGAAATTCGCAGCAGACAGTTGACGGGGTAATGGTACCGGCAAGAAGCTATCAAATAGGAGGAGCCAATTCATGAAAAGAAATAAGAAAAAATTGTCTCTGACAACGAAACGAAGCATTAACGGGTATTTGTTTATCCTGCCCTGGCTGATCGGATTCATTTGCTTTTATCTGCGAAGCCTGATCATGTCTGTTCAGTTTTCGTTAGCGGAACTGACGGTAAATCCCGGCGGCGGTTATACGCTGGATTATGTGGGGCTTGATAATTTTCTCTATGCTTTCCGGGTACATGGAAGCTTTANACAGATATTGACGACATCCGNGGGGAATATGTTGATTGATNTACCGCTTATCACATTTTTCAGTCNGTTTATGGCCATTNTTTTGAATAAGAAGTTTAAAGGAAGAACTCTGGTGAGAGCCATCTTTTTCCTGNCGNTTATTTTGAATTCCGGAGCAATTGTGGATGCCATGGAGCTTGCAAGAACTATGATGAGCGGCGGTATTTCCAGTGCCAGCGCAGAGATGGCGGCGGAAGCGGCAGGAAGCGGAATCAGTATTGAGTATTATATTCAGATGTTCGGTTCACTGGGACTTCCAGATGTGATTATCGAATATGTGGCGGGAGCGGTAGGCAGGATCAGCGAGATCATTAATGCATCCGGTGTTCAGATTATTATCTTTATTGCAGCGCTGCAGTCCATCCCAGGCTCCATGTACGAGGTGGCAAAGATCGAAGGAGCAANGGNTNACGAGACCTNTTGGAAAGTTACNTTNNCCATGGTACTGCCTCATATCATTNCCAATGTAGTGTATACCGTGNTGGATAGTTTTGCAGAGTCGGAAGTAGTGGAATTGGCTTATAAAACGGCTTTCACGGAAAACAATTATGGATTAAGTTCTGTAATGAGTCTGGTATCCACGGTGGTCACCTGTTTCATATTGGTGATTGTGTGCAGGTTCATTCAAAAACGGACATTTTACTATAACTAGGAAAGGAGAAGAAGGATGGAAAAAGCAAAGAAAAATTTTTCAGTTGCAGCGGTCAAAGAGCAGTATCAGAATCTGAAAAATGATACACAGTTTGCTAATGACAGAAAACGCTGGGCATCCAATATTAAGAAATTTATACTTGGATTGTTTAAGCTGGTCATTATCATCGGAATCTGTTACGTGATCCTGGGACCGGTAATCGGTATTATCAGCAGTTCCTTTTTCTCTAATGCGGATAATTATAACACCATGGTGTACCTGATTCCCCAGGAACCGACGCTGGAGAGATATGAGCTGGCAATCCAGTATCTGAATTACGGAAAGACGTTGACATCGTCTCTTTTGTATTCACTTTCTCTGATGCTGATTCAAGTTTTTATCTGCTCTATGGTTGGTTATGGTTTTGCCAGATACAAATTTCCGTTTAAGAATCTTTTGTTTGCGTGTGTGGTTGTGATGATCGTTATTCCTACTCATACGATCATGCTGCCACTGTATATGACGTTTNCAAAGTTTGATGTATTCGGGATCCTGANGTTAACGAGAGGCTCGGAGGTGAATCTTTTGTCTACACCAGTGCCGATGTATCTCATGACGTTATTTGGGTGTGGACTCAGATCAGGGTTGTACATATACATTTTTAATCAGTTTTTCAGAGGACTTCCTAAGGAGATTGAGGAAGCAGCTTTTGTGGACGGGGCAGGAACCTGGTATACCTATTTCAGGATCATGCTGGTAAATGCAATCCCGTCAGTTATCACAGTTGCCATCTTCTCTATGGTATGGCAGTACAATGATACATTTTATGCAAGGTTATTTCTGATCAGCGATGATATCGTAATCAGTAAAAAGATATNCACAATTCAGNCGANGATTGCCAACGTGGAAAAGATTATGGANCCGAATATCCAGGAACTTTATCTGGATGCGGGGGTAGTTCTTATTATGATCCCAGTGATCGTGATCTATGTCGCTCTTCAGAAATACTTTATAGAGGGAGTAGAGCGAAGCGGTATTGTCGGATAGACAAAACGCTCTTTACTCAAAACAATTCAACGACTTTAAAGGAGGATGAAAAAGTTGAAAGCAAAGAAAATCATGGCATTATTTCTTGCTGCGGCAATGACTTTCAGTCTTGCCGGATGCGGCGGCAATAATGTGGCGACACCAGCAAGCAGCAATGAAGAAGCTCCTGCGGAACCGGAACAGGAAGCACCTGCAGAAGCAGAGCAGGAAGCACCCGCAGAAGCAGAGCAGGAAGCACCTGCACAGGAAGCAGGCGAGGCAAGCATTGACTTTGAGGATGGTGCATTTGGCTTCGTAGGAAATGACAAATCTGCTAATTCCGCTTCTGATGATTCCGTATTTTCCGTAGAGGATTATAACGGATCAAGGGCACTTAAGGTTACACCTCAGGGTAAGATGCCTTATGTGGGAATTCAGGCAGATGCACTGCTTGGTGCAAATGCTTCCAGCCTTAAAACCGTAGAAATGACAGTGGGAATAGAAAATCCCGATGGCGAATTTTTTGCATGTTCTGGAAAGATCTACGGATTTGTAGGTGAAGGCAATGAAAAAACAGAGGAAACATGGTCCGTATATTTAGAGACTGCAAATCCCAAGACTATCAGCTATACGGTTCCCGATGGCAAGTCTTTTGGTGAGGGCAACTATTTGGTAGTTTCCCTTGAGACAGACAACGGTAAGACCAAAGGCGCAACTCAGGCAAATATGTACATTGACAACATTACATTTAAGGATGCTTCCGGAAATGTACTGGCTGCCGATACCTCTGCAGAGTATGTTTCTGCAAGTTCCGGTGCAGACAGATCCAACCTGTATGCAGTAACTGGAGCCGTAGAGTTTGCAGATTTTGCATGTACAGGAGACGGCTGGGCTCAGAATGGTTTTGATATGCCTCAGGAGATTATTGATGCCTTAGTTCCCGGTTCTGTAGTAGAGATCACATATAGCAGTGAAAATGGTGATATGTGGATCGTAATGCCCGATGCAGCAGCAGGCTGGATGAGAGTCGGTCAGGGTGATGCAGACGGAAGCGGCAGTGATNCAGCGTACANCAATAATTCTAAGAATACTGCACAGATCACCTATGAGCAGATTGCAGCAGTATGCNNTNATGATGTANCTACATGGGNAGCAAGAATGCAGTGNNAAGCATCCGGCGCATGGGAAGTTATGTCNNTTAAGGTAGNAACGNCAGTGCAGGCAATCGCATTAGCAAATGCCGTTGAATTCCCTGATTTTGCATGTACGGGAGACGGCTGGGGCCAGAATGGTTTTGATATGCCTCAGGAGATCATTGATGCTTTAGTTCCCGGTTCTGTAGTAGAAATCACATATAGCAGTGAAAATGGTGACATGTGGATCGTAATGCCCGATGCAGCAGCAGGCTGGATGAGAGTCGGCCAGGGTGATGCAGACGGAAGCGGAAGCGACAGTGCAGTCTTTGACGGAAGCAAGGCTTATATCACCTATGAACAGATTGCAGCAGTATGCGGCGATGATGTATCTACATGGGGAGCAAGAATGCAGTGCGAAGCTACTGGTGCATGGGAAGTATTTGCAGTTAAAGTTGGAACAGCAAAAGAAATGAAAGCAATCAACAAATTGGTTGAATTCCCTGATTTTGCATGTACAGGAGACGGCTGGGGTCAGAATGGCTTTGCTATGCCTCAGGAAGTGATTGATGCTTTAGTTCCCGGTTCCGTAGTATCTATTTCTTACACCAGTGAGACAGGTGATCTTTGGGTAGTTATGAACGAAGCAGCAGCAGGCTGGTCGAGAGTTGGTCAGGGTAACGCAGACGGAAGCGGAAGCGACAGTGCAGCATTCAATGGAAGTGTCTGCCAGGTAACCTATGAGCAGATCGCAGCAGTATGCGGTGATGATGTATCTACATGGGGAAGCACTATGCAGTGTGAAGCATCCGGCGCATGGGAAGTATACAGTGTAACAGTAGGCCAGTCAGCAGAATAAGGGAAAAGGAGGATATTAAAACATGATTAACATGAAAATACGTAAAAGATTACTTGCATTAGGGCTTAGCGTAGCAATGATTGCTTCTCTGACAGCTTGTGGAGGTGGAGATACAAGCACCAATGCACCGGCAGCATCCAGCGGTGAAACACAGGCGGACACACCTGCCGATGATCAGGGAGAGTCTGAGGATACAGCAGCACCGGCAAACACCGGCGAAACAAGAACTATTAAGATCGGTACATGGTATGACCATTATTATGACAGTACTCATGGGGATATCCATGATGATCCCAGCGTAGCAGATGAGGAATTGGCACAGGCTCATTTTGATGTCGTGAAGGAAGTGGAAGAAAAATACAATGTCAAGATTGAGTTCGTCAACCTGACCTATACTGGTATTGAAGAGTCTATCAATACCTCTATCCTTGCCGGACAGCCGGACTGTGATATTTATGAGGTAGATTTAAGTTTTGGTATCGGAGCGGCTTTAAACGGATATGCAACCAATATGGAAGATATTCTTCCTGCCGACAGCGATCTGTTTAATGATCAGATGGTATTTTCACCGGTAGATATTGGTCTTGACGAAGGGGTTTATCTGTTCCAGTCAAACAGTGCAGAAATGCTTCTTGCAAATACTTATATGCTTGCTTATAATAAGCAGATGCTTGACGAGGCAGGTTTAGAAGATCCTAATGAGCTTTATGCAAAAGGCGAGTGGACTTGGGATAAGTGGAGAGAGTATATGCTTGCACTTACACAGGATANAGATGGAGACNGTGTAANTGNTGTTTATGGTTACGGTTCTCGTTGGGATTTCNTCGTATATAANCTTCTTATGAGTAACGGTACCGCAATTGCAGCCGGTGAAACCGAAAGCTTATCAGCACCTGAAGTAACAGAAGTGCTTGACTTTATTTATAATATGTACAATGTTGATCATGTGGCAAATCCTTGGAACAGCGATGACTTTGATTATAACCAGAACTGCTACATGGACGGAAGAGTTGCATTCTGGATTGATGCGGCATGGATTTCTTCCGCAAATGAAGATGCAAATCTTGAGTTTGATGTAGTATGGTGTCCTTGGCCTATCGGTCCTTCCGGTGACGAGTCTACCAACAAGTTTAAGAACGTTTCTTCCGGTAATGCGTGGATGATTCCGGCAGGTGTTCAGGATCCGGAGTTTGTTTACAACGTATTTTATGATTGGCAGAACTGGTATCACGGAGATACCGATTACCGTGACGGTGATCTGACATGGTGGGAAGACTGTGCAATCACAGAAGAAAATTATGCAGTTATGGAATACATGGGAGCAAGAGGTGCTTTTGACCTTTGGAATTCCCTTGGCCTTGACTGGGATTGGTCTCAGTTGTTAAATGGTGAAATGACAGGCCTCATCTCCTCCATCAGGGGCTTTGACCTGCGCTGGCG
>WFLY01000270.1 GCA_009177215.1 Bacillota bacterium | reverse complement strand
AAGAGCCACGGACAGTTTGCTCTATCCATTGACTCTATGTTCTAAAATTAACTTTCGCTTCTATAATATAATAATAGAAACTCCATATTATTCATTTATTTTTTGCTATTAGCCATTCTCTTATATGATTGTTTTTCCATAATTCTTATATCATCTCTATAAATAATAATAACAGCCAAANCGCGACATCTCTTTAAAACAAATAATCAATTACATNCNGTNAGNTCTTTACCCCCACAAGCTTAATCCTTCCTTCTTTCTTGCATTCTCCCATGCAGACATACGGCAAGATACAGACTTCAAAGCCCAGCTTTTCCGCCTCGGCTACTCGCTGCTTTGCCATGCTCACCGCACGAACCTCACCGCTCAGACCCACTTCTCCAAAGGCAATCAGCTTAGAATCAAGCGCCTGATTGCGAAAGCTGGAAAGCAGGGCAAGCACAATCCCCAAATCAATTGCCGGTTCCATGATTCTCATTCCTCCGGTAATGTTCACATAAGCGTCACAGCCCGACAGCTGAATTCCGGAACGCTTTTCCAACACTGCCATCAGAAGGTTTACCCTGTTAAAATCCGTTCCCGTAGTCTGTCTTCTGGGAATTCCAAAATTACTATGGCACACCAGAGCTTGTATTTCTATCAGNAATGGTCTTGTTCCTTNCATGGAGNAGGATNCCACGGAANCGCTGGCATTTTCAGGTCTGCCGTTCAACATATACTCGGAAGGGTTCTGTACTTCTATAAGTCCCTGTTCCCTCATCTCAAAAACACCGATTTCATTGGTAGAACCAAAACGGTTCTTCACTCCCCTCAGAATACGGTACGAAGCATGTCGGTCCCCCTCGAAATACAGCACGGTGTCCACCATATGCTCCAGCACTCTCGGACCTGCCACCGTTCCCTCCTTTGTCACATGCCCCACAATAAACACCGAAACCAAAAGCCCTTTGGCAAGCTGCAAAAGCGTAGCCGTAGCCTCCCTCACCTGAGAAACGCTTCCCGGAGCCGCCGACACCGTATCGCTGTACATGGTCTGGATAGAGTCTATCACCACCACCTCCGGCTTTTTCTGTCGTATTATCTCCGCTATTGCATCCAAGCCGGTCTCACACAAAAGAAACATATTGTCAGAAAATTTACCAATGCGGTCCGCCCGCATTTTAATCTGGACCTGAGACTCCTCACCTGAAATATATAGAACCTTATGCCCTGCCTGAGAAATCTGCCTGCACACCTGCAAAAGCAGAGTAGACTTGCCGATACCCGGGTCTCCCCCTACCAGAGTAAGCGAACCCTGCACAATTCCGCCGCCCAGCACTCTGTCCAGCTCGGCAATCCCGGTAAGAAGCTTATCCTCCTTCTGTATNGTGATANNCGNCNAANTANATGGCNCAGCTCTATCCGTNATGCNCTTGNACGGCATACCANTGCTTTTTAAGTCGGCTTTGTTTACTGTTTCCTCCACAAATGTATTCCACTCCCTGCAGCCCGGGCATTGTCCCAGCCACTTAGTGGACTCATGCCCACAATTCTGGCAGTAGAAAACCGTCATTGCCTTGCCTTTTGCCATAAAAGTATCCCTCTCCAAAAGTTTATTCCCGCCGGCAACGAGCCAAACAGGCGCACTTGCGCACATATTTGGCGAATGCCGCAAGGGTTATGCCCCGATGCTTGCGGTGGGGTTATTGACTTACCCCAAATGCGAAAGAAAAAGTCCTGACACCGGGAAAGCTTATTTCTCCCGGCGCCGGACTCCTTATTCCTTATGCCTTCACAATCCTCACAGGAACCTCTCCTGCCGCTTCCAGCTCTACACTCAGGCTCAGCTTGCCACTCAGACCGGTCTTCATGGTTCCCATGCTCTTCTCCGCAATGAAAACCTCGTATTCCGTCTCATCCGTAAGCCCCACAGTTATCTGTGAATCCTCAGCGCCTTCCACCACAAATGCCACTCCGTTGTCAGTNTCCTNAAAATCNAAAACACTGGTNCCCGGAACAGNNTCATATAGAAACANACCGNTCTTTTCAAGNTTAGTGATTTCACTATAAGTCTTTACCTTANGCANATCTCCTTCATGCTTAAAATCCNCTACCTTTGCCTTCTTTGCCAGTTTATGATTGCCAANACTGATTGCGCCGTCAGCCTCACCACGAAGCAATNCTTCTACCACTGCCATCTACTTGTCCTCCTGATAGTTTGTAGCTACAGTATAATATAAATCATACCTTTTTTCTACAAATATTTTTTTAAATAGTGTATATTTCCATAAGGCGTACGCTCAATGCTCCTACTCTTTCTTTGCCGTAAAGGTCACCTTTTCGTTTTTATAGCCCGCCGAAACCATATCTCCCGGCGCCACCTTCTTCAAAAGGATTTCCTCTGCAAGCGCATCCTCCACCACCGACTGGATAGCCCTCTTAAGAGGTCTTGCCCCCATCTTGTTGTCCGCATATTTCTTTACCAGATGTTCCTTTAAAGCAGGCGTGATGGAAAGCTTAATGCCAAGCTGTGACTCGCAGCGCTTATACAGATTAGCAGACAACAAATTTACAATCTCCTTCATATTGTCATTATTCAACTGATGGAACACAATAATATCGTCAATACGGTTGACAAACTCCGGCTTAAAGCTACGCTTTACTTCCTCCATAACGCCGGCTTTCATTTTCTCGTAATCCTTCTTTTCGTTATTTTCTGCCGCAAATCCCAGATTCTTAGGGTCTACAATGCGCTNTGCTCCAGCATTNGAGGTCATGATCNAAATAGTGTTCTTGAAGCTTACCTTCNTNCCCTTAGAATCCGTAATATGACCGTCATCCAACACTTGAAGCAGAATGTTGAACACATCCGGATGTGCCTTTTCAATCTCGTCAAAAAGAACCACGGAATAGGGATTCCGGCGCACCTTTTCTGAGAGCTGCCCTCCCTCCTCAAATCCCACATATCCCGGAGGTGAACCAATCATCTTAGACACCGAATGCCCTTCCATATACTCGGACATATCTACACGGATCATTGCCTCCTCGGAGCCAAACATTGCCTCCGCAAGCGCCTTGCTAAGCTCGGTCTTCCCCACACCTGTAGGTCCTAAGAACAAAAAGGAACCAATAGGACGGTTCGGATCCTTCAGCCCAACCCTGCCTCTTCGCATTGCTTTTGCTACGGCGGTTACCGCCTCTTCCTGACCGATAACCCGCTTGTGGAGAATGCTCTCCAGCTTTAGCAGTCTCTCGCTTTCCTTCTCGGCAAGCTTTTGAACCGGAATCTTGGTCCACATTGCCACAACATCGGCAATATCATTATCACCGATAGTATATTCCCTATTACCCTCCCGATTTTCTTTTCGTTTCATTAATCGCTCGTATTTCTTTATCAGCTGCTCCTGATTCTGCTTAATCTCTGCAGCCTGCGTAAATGCCTCCATACGAATGGAACGTTCTATCTGCAAATCCATTTTCTTGATCTGGTCCAAAATCTCTTTCTGCTTGTCTGGCATGTTCATACTGCGCAGTCTGGCACTTGCCGCCGCCTCGTCAATTAAGTCAATGGCCTTATCGGGAAGATTTCTGTCATTAATATATCGGTTAGACAATCTGACAGCCGCTTCCACCGCCTCAGAGGTTATACTCACCTGATGATGCTCCTCATATTTGCCCTTAATGCCCTCCAATATACGGACAGCCTCCTCCTCGGTAGGCTCCTCTACATTTACCGGTTGGAAACGCCTCTCTAACGCTGCGTCCTTCTCCACATACTTCCTGTACTCCGCAATAGTAGTTGCACCGATAAGCTGTATCTCTCCTCTCGCCAAGGAAGGCTTTAAAATATTAGAGGCATCAATAGCGCCCTCCGCACCGCCGGCGCCTATGATGGTATGAAGCTCATCCAAAAAGAGTATCACATTGCCGTCCTCTATAACCTCCTTTACCACCTTCTTAATCCGTTCCTCAAATTCTCCCCTATACTTACTGCCTGCAACCATACCGGATAAATCCAGCGTCAGCACCCGCTTATCCTGCACCGTAAAAGGTACCGCGCCTTCCACAATGCGTAAAGCAAGCCCCTCTACCACTGCCGTCTTGCCCACACCGGGTTCTCCGATGAGACATGGGTTATTCTTAGTACGTCTGCTCAATATCTGAATCACTCGGTGGATTTCTTCCTCCCTGCCGATTACCGGGTCTAACTTCCCATCTCGTGCCAATGCAGTTAAATCCCTGCTGTACTGCTCCAAAGTGGAAGTCTTTCCCTTTCCGGGAGCCTTACGCCCCAAATCCTCTTTGTAGAGATTACCGTCCTGTCCGATTGCCAATAAAATATCCACATATATTTTCTGAATATTGACGCCTATGGTATTCAGGAGGCGCACCGCTACATTTTCGCCTTCCTTGATAAGCGCCATAAGGAGATGTTCCGTTCCCGTTTCCCTCTGTCCAAAACGCTCTGCCTGCCTGTGCGCCTCCTCCAGAATTTTCTTGGCACGGGGAGAGTATCCTTCTCTCTCCCTAACGGCGATACCATTCTCAAAAGCTATCAGCTCTTGAATCATGTCCACAACCTGCTTTACCTCCACACCGTTCTCCACCAGAACTCTTGCCGCGACACCGCTTTTTTCCTTTAACAGCCCCACCAGAATATGCTCTGTTCCCACATATCCTTGTTTTAAGGCTCTTGCACATTTTGCCGCCTGCGCAAGAGCTGCCTGTGCCTTATCCGTAAACTGCGACTGCATTATTTCAGCCCTCCATAATCTTCATATATTTCATCAATCAACGCATGGATTTCCCCGCGGGAAATATTCTTGCAGCTGCTCTTTGCAAGTATTACCTGCAATTCCCTCCTTAACTCCTCCAAGGTACAAATCCTGTCCACATCTATGGCAATTACGGCACCCTTTCTTCTGTCAACCTTGACATAACCCTCCTGCTTAAGAACAGTGTATGCCTTATTCACCGTATGCATGTTAATGCCTATGGTATCCGCAAGCTGGCGGACGCTGGGTAAAGAATCACCTTCATGGAACTGGGATGTGGCTATTCCCACGATAATTTGATTGCGAAGCTGCAAATATAAAGCTTCATCACTGTTAAAGTCAATCTCTATAATCATGTGTAAGCCTCCTCTTCTTATCTGTCGATTGTTATATTCATATTATAACAGCAAAATGATACTGTCAACCTTACCTCCTAAAAGTTTATAGTATTTTTAAAAAATACCGACATCCTGCCCTATCTGCAAAATGCAGGTATCTCTACTCTGCAATTTATAAATCCTCTTCGCCGTTCCAATTTAAAAATTCAAATTCAAACTCGTCGTCATCCTGCATGAAATTCTTGGATTTCCAACCGGGATTAGGCGTTTGGCTTCCCTGAACCGGCACTGTTCCGGCAGGTCGTCTCTGCGTTGACGTCATTCCTCCGGTATGTTTTTGTTCGGTCGACCTTGCCCCTGCCTGCATCGGTGCCGTTCTTCCGGTACGTTTTTGTTCAATCGGTCTTGCTCCTGCCTGTGTAGTTCCCTCAGAGCGTTTTTGTCCGGCCGGTCTTGCCCCTGTCTGCGCCGATGCTGCTCCCGCAGAGCGTTGCTGCCCTGTAGTTCTTACTCCTCCCTGCGCCGATGCTGCTCCTGCAGGACGCTGCTGTCCTGCCGCTCTTGCTCCTCCCTGTGTCGATGCTGCTCCCGCAGGACGTTTCTTTTCAGCTCCAACCGTATGCATAACCCTGCTATTGCCACCCTGCGCTCTCTCATTGCCCCGTCTTCGTATTGTTTCCTTTTCCACCTGTGAAAAGTATGCAGAGTCCATCATATCCTTCATTTTAAATATCAGAAAAGCAATAACTCCTGCCATACCGACTAGCAATATCACCATAATGATAATTGCTATCTTTTGGCTGTTTACTTTCTTAAGCTCTTCCTCATAAAGCGCTTTATTCTCTGTTCCGACATTAAAAATCTTCTGTATTTCATACTGCTGGCCTGCCTTGTAGTCAATCAGAAACCATGTATCACCCTGAAGCTTAGTTTCATAATCTTTAGTCTCTATAGGTTCTTCAGGAGTCGCAGGAGCTGTTGGATCTTCCGGTTCGGCAGGCGGTTCCTCACTTGTTGCGGGAACCAATTCTCCCGACACTGACACATAATCGGAACGGATAAATCCCGTTACCTCTGAACCGTCAGCTATAAAGTTTACCTGATACCAGACATTGTTATCCGTACCGTTTGCTCTTCCTGTTACGGTCAATGCCATGCCGCTTTGCACTGTAGTTACAATCTGGCTGCCGGTCGATGCATTGCTGCGCACTCGGACCGGCTGGCTGCCCGTTACACTTGCACTAACCGGATTTAATTCCTCAACCTGTGCCGGCGTCTCATTGGCAGCTGCAGGCGATGTTGTGGGTGTCGTGGCAGCCGTTGTATTCGCTTCCTGAGTAGGCGGAGTGGTTCCATCGGTAATCTCAACCAAATCGGAGCGAATGTAACCCAAGGTGTTAGAATCCACAAAAACTTGATACCAAATTGTTCCGTCCGCTGCTTTCATCTGATGGTTGATGGTTACATTGGCATTCTCAAGAGCACTTCCCAAAATCTCGCTGCTCTTATTTGCCTCCTTCCT
>WFLY01000296.1 GCA_009177215.1 Bacillota bacterium | reverse complement strand
CCTATTTGTTCTAAGTCTACTAACTGTATTATTTTCAGCTTAGATCCACTATTATTCGCTTTTTTCTTTAGTCAAATATCCTCCAATGCTTCGTGGCACAAATTGCTGGACTTAGAATCGACGACCACAATCCGGCAGCTGCGGCAATTCCTTTTGNGTTCNTCCCGTANGCNCTAAGAATCTTNCCCTGCCGTGATTATACAGATNACCCATAAGAACGGTATCTTTATCTATGTATCTAAGTATTCCCTGTCTTCCGATACATAAAACCATTCTTAGAAGAAATCCGGTCAATTCAAGGAAGCCTCCTGCTCCCACTGTCATTTATAAAAGCGGGCAAGCCCGCTTGCGAGATTTGCTTCGCAAACTCATTTTTTCATATTCGCCGCTCACACCAAGCTTATATCGTCAAGCATGTCGGTGAATACGCCGGAAACTGCGGCAAGCTCGTCATCGTCAGATACAATGGCAAAGACGCCTTCCTCCTCGCCATCCTTTGATAAATCCTTTAAAATCAAGGCTTCTCCGTCGCCCTCCTCAAAATCAGTCACTAAAATATAATTGTAGCCGCCGATTCTTGTCTGCTCCAACACAAAAAATTCTACCGGGTCTTCTCCCTCCGGATTAAAGGTAATCTTCTCTAATTTACTCATATCTGCTCCATAGCCGTTCCGATACGGCAATCCCATTAACGCCTATTCTGTCTCCTCCGACAGTTTGTCCTGCATATTTCTTCTGTCCAAATATCCCTGCAATATAAGTGTCGCCGCAATCCTGTCCACATGCTCCTTGCGGTGTTCTCTACGAATTCCTGCTTCCATCATCGCCCTGTCTGCCGCCACGGTAGACAAACGCTCGTCCCAAAACACAACAGGCAGCCCCGTGCGCCTCTCCAGCTTTTCCTTAAATTCCTTCGTCAATTCTACACGGACGCCTTCTGTGGCATTCATGTTCTTGGGAAGACCTAAAACGATCTCTTCCACCTCGTACTCTACAATCAGTTCTTCTATTCTTGCAAGCGACCGACGGAGCTTATTTTCCTCCTTGCGGCGGATAATCTCCACTCCCTGCGCAGTTAAAAGCAGGCTGTCGCTCACGGCAACGCCTACTGTCTTGGAGCCAAAATCCAAACCCATTATTCTCATTGGATTCCTCCTATTGCCAACGATTATTGCGGATATACTCCGTCAACAGCTCCTCCACCAATTCATCACGTTCTACCTTCATAATCAGGCTTCTGGCACTCTTATGGCTGGTGATATAGGTAGGGTCACCGCTCATAATATATCCTACAATCTGATTGACGGGATTATACCCTTTTTCTGTCAGCGCTTCATACACAGTGGATAAAACCACCCTCACTCCGGTTTCAGGTTCTGATTCTACCTTGAAGTATTGCGTATTTCCTAAGTCCTGCATAAATCCCTCTCATTTCTCCGTAGCGGAAAGCTCCACTCTTATCCTATGATTCTACTATCTATTATCTTAACTCATTTATTATTAAAATTCAAGTACCCCCAGCCACTTTAAAGCATTCCAAATACCTTCCTGCTTCACATCTGTGGTAATATAGTCCGCCAAATCAAGCACTCTTTTGGTGGCATTGCCCATGGCAATGGATACATGCGCTGCCTCAAGCATGGGTATATCATTGCCGCTGTCACCGATTGCCACAGTATCCTCCATGGAAAGATGCAGGTAATCCGCAAGATACCGCATACCGCTTGCCTTGGAATAGCCCTTTGGCACTATTTCGTAAAACCCTTTTTCTCTGTCGATGAAATCCAGCATGTCCTCATAGTCTCTCCGAAATGCATCCATGGTATTTTTTTCTTCCACATAAGCATAAAACTTATCGAAATGCCCAACTGCCTCCTCAAAGCTGCCATAGTCACATTCGGCAAAACGCACCACAAAATCATGGAAGGTTTTTGTGTTCATCCTTTTGAAATCGTCATGGAAATTGTTTTCGCTTCCCTCTAGCACTGCGTCTATCTTATATTTTCGCAGTCCTTCGATTATATATCTTGCTTGCCCCTCATCAAAGGTCTTATGGAGCAGCACTTGATTATGATAGGTTATCATAGTGCCGCAGCCCATCAAATAGCCGTCAAACTCTACCAAATCCGAAATATGTCCTCTCACAAGCTTATCCGTCCTACCCGTATTTATCATACAGATATGACCGTTTTTCCTCGCTCTTACAATCGCTTCCTTTGTGCTGTCCAGCATTTGCAGTTGCTCATCAATTAATGTTCCGTCTATATCAAAAAATATGATTTTCAAAATATTCTCCTTTGGTTATTATCTCCCGTATGAAATAAATCCTCTCCTTTCAGCCTCCTGCATAAGCTTTGGCTGTATCCTTGGATATGTCCAATTATCAGGGAATTTATCCATAACCACAATTTTTTCAATTTCACTATGTAATTCCGAATCGAGAGATTCTATTTCTGCATAATAGAGCATACCGAACGACTCCGCGCCTTCAAAATTATCTTTTTCCACCACAGAATACACACAGACAGGCTTAACATCAAAGTTAATGGCGCCTGTCTCCTCCTGCAATTCCCTGCGGGCAGCTTCTTCTATGGTTTCACCCTTCTCACGATGTCCGCCCGGAATTTCCAATGTCTCACGATCCCTATGCTTACAGAAAACATACTTCCCGTTATATTTTGCTATTATAACAGCAAATTTCAATAAATCGTCATTTACTTTTTCATAAAAATAAACTGCCATTCTCCAACTCCTATCGCAATATCCCTTATTTCCATTTTCCTTAATATATCATAAAGGAAAATTTTTTTCTACCGTATGTTGTAATGTAATCATGCCATTGATTTTTTGTATTTTCCTCTGCGCCAGAGTGCTTGTCAGGACATTACACAGAAAAAACTGTTTCTGTAATCATTATGAATATTTTCCCCCCCTCCTGTACACGCTAACCGTGAAAGGAAGGTGTAATATGAACTATAACGCAGACAAACAGAAAAACTCTACTTCCGACAAGACCATGGACTCTTCTAATGTCTATGATGACGGCAATATTCCTCAGACTGATTTGCCCAAAGATATTATTCCCGACGAGGTTCCCAGAAAGGACGGGCCCGGCGGAGAAAAATAACGGTTTCATCCTGTCCGGAACAACATAAACTTGACTATTTGCTTTTAAGTCCTCCGGACAGGGCAACTTTGCAATCAACCTTTACCAATCTTACCCTCCGTCCATTATTTAGGTGTCCGTACAATGATTACTGTTACTGCAGCTCACCCAGCAAAATCTCTTCCGTCAGGAATTTCCGCACCATTACCTTCACCAGCATGTTGGCACTTAACCCGGCTTTTTCCGGCAAATCTGCCGCAGCCATATTTTCCTCAATCATACTTTCCTCCGGCAAGGCTCCTTTGGCAGAATCTATCTTATCTGCTATTTCCTCTGTCAAACCTTCCCTTCTTGTCTCTACCTCATCCATAGGCAGCGCAAGCCTTACATAATCCTTAGTATACCCTAAAAGAAAGCTTTTCCCTTCAATCTCCTTCCTCTCCTCCAGCAAAACCTCAACTACTTGTCCGATATAACGGCGGCGAAATTGCATGGACTGTTCCTTTTCCAACGCCAATAGTTCATTGCTTCTTTCATTCTTAATCTGTTCTGACACCTGCCCCTTCATAACAGCCGCAGGAGTATTGGCACGCTTGGAATATTTAAAAATGTGCATCTCGTAAAAGCCCGCCTTTTGAAGAAATTCCTTTGTCTGTCTAAATTCTTCCTCCGTCTCCCCGGGAAATCCCACAATCACATCGGTGGTAATTGCCGGATAGTCAAACGCTTCCCGTAAAAGCTTTACGCTGCGAAAATATTCCTCGGTGGTGTAATGCCGGTTCATCCTCTTTAGGGTGGCATCGCAGCCGCTTTGAAGAGAAAGATGAAAATGAGGGCAAACCTTATGCAGCACCGCAAGTCTCCTCGCCGCCTCCTCCGTTATGATCCGTGGCTCCAAAGAACCCAGTCTGATTCGCTTAAGTCCCTGTATCTCATGTATTTTTTCTATTAAATCAACAAGCTTACCTCTGCCGGAATAATCCCGCCTCTCCGAACCTCGATATACCTCCTCGCATTCTCCTCTCTTCCATTTTTCCCCGTCAAAATCAATGCCATAGGAGCTGATGTGAATGCCCGTTAAAACAATCTCTTTATATCCCGCTTCTACCATTCCTTCAATCTCTTTCAGAATATCCTCCGCCCTGCGGCTCCTCACACGTCCTCTGGCAAGCGGAATGGCGCAATAGGTACAAAACTGGTTGCAGCCGTCCTGAATTTTGATATAGGCGCGGGTGTGCTCTGCAGTCTGCTTTAAGGTCATCTCCTCATACTCATTAGTATTGTTAATATCTATGACAGTAGTGTCGTTTAATGTCTTGTCTTTGCGGCGCAGCGCCTCCTCATTTAACGCGCCCTTCTGTAATGCATTGTCCTGATACCGCAATTCGCCCAAACCGGAGGATTCGTTGTCTTGATTTTGTTGATTTTCCTCTCTCTCTCGCTTTGCAAGAAATTCCTCCAAAATAACCGCCAAATCTCTTTTTCGGTTATTTCCAATGGCAAGGTCGATACTTTCGTCAAGCTCCACATTCTCTTTCCCTGTCTGTACATAACAGCCCACTGCCACCACAATTGCATCGGGATTTTTCTGCTTTGCCCGATGCAGCATCTGCCTGCTCTTGCGATCCGCAATATTTGTAACCGTGCAGGTATTAACGATATATATGTCCGCTATTTCATCAAATGACACAATTTGATATCCCTTTTCCTCCAGCATTTGTTGCATAACGTCCAATTCATAGGAGTTCACTTTACAGCCTAAATTATGAAGTGCTACACTTTTCATAGGATTCTCTTCTTTTCTTCGATATTTTTTGATTGTTTTTCTCCTTGACTTTTGCATTTCCAGCAATTAATATGGATTCAGAAGGTATGACAAACATTAAGGAGGTAATTACCATGAAGACAGTTCAAATTTCTTTAAATTCCATTGACAAAGTAAAATCTTTTGTTAATGACATTACTAAATTTGATTATGATTTTGATCTTGTATCCGGAAGATACGTTATTGATGCAAAATCTATTATGGGTATTTTCAGTCTGGATTTATCCAAGCCTATCGACTTGAACATCCACACGGAAGATGGTGCCGAAGAAGTTTTAAATGTGTTAAAGCCTTACACTGTATAGGCTTCCGACCAGCAAAAAACATAAGAGCGGCTTAATTTAAGCCATTACTTTAAAAAAGGATGTCTAAGGGAAATCTGACCAAAGACATCCTTTTTCATTTCTCTATTCTACCACAATAATCTCTTCTGTCTGTAATGCAGTTTCAACCAGCTCTTCAATTTTTTCATCCAGATTATGTTCATGGCGGCGGATAACATTTATGTTGGGCTTGGTAACAGGGTGCTTTGCCACAAAAATAGTACAGCAGTCCTCAAAGGGCAGTATGGAAGTCTCATAAGTGCCGATTTTTTCAGATACTTCCACAATCTCCTGCTTATCAAATCCAATCAGCGGGCGGTAAACCGGAAGGGTACAGACCTCATTGGTAGCGGCAAGAGAATTCATGGTCTGAGAAGCCACCTNACNAATGCTTTCACCNGTAATCANTCCNAAACACTCTGTCTCCTTGGCAATATGCTCCGCAATGCGCATCATATAACGGCGCATTATAATTGTCAGCTCCTCATGAGGGCATTTTTCATGGATATAGAGCTGAATATCCGTAAAATTAATCACATGCAGATAGATAGGTCCTGTATATCCGGAAACAATCCTCGCCAAATCCACTACCTTCTGCTTTGCCCTCTCGCTGGTATATGGCGGTGCATGGAAATAAACCGCGTCAATTTTCACACCGCGCTTTGCTATCATGTAACCTGCCACCGGAGAGTCAATGCCGCCGGACAACAGCAGCATTGCCTTTCCTCCTGTTCCCACAGGCATTCCCCCGGGGCCCGGAATAATTTCGGAATAAATATATATCTTCTCGCGCACCTCAATATTCAAAAGAATATCAGGATTATGCACATCCACCTTCATCTCGGGATATGCCTTTAAAACAGCCTCTCCCATATCCATATTGATGCTCATGGAATCCTTGGGATAATTCTTGCGCGCACGCCTCGCCTGTACCTTAAAGGTCTTGTCTCTCTCCGGATATACATCCGCAATATACTGTATTATGGTATCCTTAAGCTTTTCAAAGCCTTCATCATCCACATATACCACAGGACAGATGCCCGAAATGCCAAACACTGTCTGAAGTCGTTCTACTACCTCATCAAAGTCAAATTCTGTCTTGGCGTCCACATAGATACGCCCCTGAGTTTTGTGAATCAGAAACTGTCCTTCACACTTTTTCAAAGCATGCTTTATCTGATGCACCAGTGCATCCTCAAATAAATAACGGTTTCTTCCCTTGATACCAATCTCAGCGTACTTAATCAAAAAAGCTGTAAACATTCTGTACCTCGTCTTTCTTATATGTGCCGCCGTTTAAAGCCTCCGGCAGTGTTTTCATTCCAACGTAGTTATTTTACCTGCGTGTATACATACGCAGCATTGGAATTTTATCATACATTACCTGCAACGTATAGTCAATCTCTTCCAATGTTNTAAATACGNAAANACTAAAGCGTATGGTGGANTCNAACAATGCNNTTTCCACGCNTATTNCCNTCNGAGTAGCANAAGGCTGGGGCTTGCGTGCAGAGCAGGCGCTGCCTGCGGAAACATAAATTCCCTTTTCCTCCAAAGCATGCAGCAATACCTCGCTTTTCACACCCCTAAAGGATACACTCACTATATGGGGCGCCGTACCATATCCATAAGGCTCTCCCGGAAGCAGACCATTGACAGATATCCCCTCTATTTTACTGACGCCTTCGATAAAATGCCTTTTGCACTGATACAAATGGTTAATGTCCTCATCAAAATGCTGATAAAGCAGCTCCGCCGCCTTGGCAAGACCTACGATTCCGGGTATATTCTCTGTGCCCGAGCGTAAATTCTGCTGTTGCCCTCCTCCAAACACAATAGGACGCAGCTTCACCTTATCACCTACATATAAAAAGCCCACGCCTTTAGGTCCGTGAATCTTATGACCGCTTACCGACAGCATATCAATATTCATTCTCTTAGGGAAAATTCTTGCCTTTCCAAAGCCCTGAACCGCATCCACATGAAAAAGCGTGTTGGGATTCATACGCTTAATAAGTGCTCCTGCTTCCGAAATAGGCTGCTTGGAACCTATTTCATTATTGGTATGCATAATGGACACCAATATGGTATCAGGGGTCATGGCTCGATGCAAATCCTCCAGATGAATTTGTCCACAACCATCCACCGGCAAATAAGTCACACGGTATCCCTGCTCTTCCAAGTGATGCATGGTCTGTAAAACAGCCGGATGCTCTATCTGCGTCGTTATCAGGTGACGACCACGCCTATTGTTAGCATCTGCCGCTCCAATCAGTGCGAGATTATCGGATTCCGTTCCGCCGGAGGTAAAAATAATTTCCTTTTCGCTTACCTTCAAAAGCCTTGCCAGAGTCTCCTTGGAATAACGCAGGTACTGCTCTGCCTGAACACCCTTCATATGCAGACTGGAAGAATTTCCGTAATCCTCGCACATAATTTTTGTCATCAATTCCGCAACCTCCGGAAACACACGGGTAGTGGCGGAATTGTCCAAATATACTTCCATCTATTTATCTCCTTTTATTGCCGTCTTCTTAATAATATATGCAGCAAAGCCCCGTTCTGCCAGCGTAAGTCCACGCCATTCAAAACCGGCTCTGCCACTTCAGCAGCTCTACCTTCTGAAAAGGCTTTTTACGGCAGCGTAAGCACTCACTTCTCCAACTGATACATTATCCATGAAAGCAATGTAAAGCCCGCCGTCTCCGTACGCAAAATACGCTTTCCTAACGTAATCGGCTCAATTTTGCAGGAAACTGCTTTTTCAATCTCTGCTTCCTCAAAGCCTCCCTCCGGTCCTATGAAGATGGCGATACTCTGACCCTCTCTCAAACTGCCGATAATTTCCTTGGTCCTGTCCATACCCTCCGCAAGCTCATAGGGAATCAGCTTTACATCCATTGCTTCTGCAAGTCTTATCGCCTCGCCAAAGCTTACAGGCTCCGCCACTTGAGGAATAATGGCTCTTTTGCTTTGCTTTGCTGCCGACTCAGCAATGCCCTGCCAACGGGCTGTTTTCAGTTTAGCTTTCTTATCGTCCAGCTTTACCACACAACGCTTTGCCGCTACCGGGATAACCTGATAGACTCCAAGCTCCACAGCCTTTTGGACAATCAGCTCCATTTTATCCGCCTTGGGCAAGCCCTGAAATAAATAGACTCTGGAGGGAAGCTCCACCCCCTCCTCCTTGATAAAACGAAGCTCGCACAATACACGGTCATCCTCAAAAGCGGCAATTCCGCAGCGATATTCCCTGTCGTCCTGCCCGCTTCTGACTGCAATTTCTTCACCTATTTTCATGCGAAGTACATTTTTGATATGGTTTACATCACTGCCCAAAATAATGACACTCTTGTCATTCATGTTGATTTGTTGAGGTTCAACAAAAAATTGATACATACCTACCTTCACACCCTCCCCGCTTAAGGCTTTACAGTCTATTCTTTCCTTGCGGTCACGCTGACCCACTCGCCCTGATAAGTAACCTCAAGCACCTTAAGTCCTGCCGCCTTCACAGCCTCCACGACAGACTCTTCCTTATTATCAATAATACCTGATGTAATATAAATGCCGCCTTTTTTCAGCCTGTTCACAATCACCGGTGTCAGGGGCACCAGCACGTCCGCCAAAATATTAGCCACTACAATATCGTAGCGTTCATAGCCAACCTTATCCTGCACTTCCCTGTCGGTAATAATATTTCCGATCATCATGTCAAACTTCCCGGGAACAATACCGTTCGCCTGACAATTCTGTACCACCGCCTCTACCGCACAGATATCCAAATCCGTTCCCACAACATGCTTTGCACCGAACATCAATGAGAGAATTGCCAGAATGCCGCTGCCCGTTCCCACATCCAAAAGCTCCGTCTCCGGAGTAATAAATTTGCGGAGCTGACGGATACAGAGCTGGGTAGTCTCATGCATACCTGTGCCAAACGCCGTACCCGGGTCTATATGCAGTACCATCTTGTCTGTGTCCTCAGCCTTTACCTCCTCCCATGAGGGAATTACCAAAATATCATCAATATAGAACTGATGAAAATATTGCTTCCAGTTGTTAATCCAGTCGATATCCTCCGTCTCGTCCACCGTGACAGTACCCTCGCCTATATCCATAAATTCCGCAAGCTCGTCAAGCTCCCTGCGGATATCGGACAAAATACTTTCTATATCGGTACTTTCACCTTGAATCTCAAGACTGCCGTCATCCTTTTTCTCCACAAAAAAACTTAAGTATGCAATGCCGTCATCCTTCGGTCCGTCAGGCAGAATATCCACAAACATCTGCTCTTTTTCCAATGCAGTAAGCGGCACCTTGTCCTCAATCTGAGCGCCCTCAAGCCCGATTTCATATAGGGTGCTGATAATAATATCCTCCGCCTCGGTAACTGTTTTTATACGAAATTTAACCCATTTCATGATTTCCACCAAGCCTTTCTTAATTCATATATTGCATATTTCTTTCAATGTACCTACACAATAACTATCTTCAGATTCATCCTTGCTGTTTATTTTCACATATCCCCAACACCAGAAATAAAAACGGCGCATTCATCACCTGCTGAAAGCTCACAAGGGAATTGATAAAATACAGACCTACGGCAAGCACGCCAAGCAGCATACCCCGATACCGTTTAATTGCCACCACAAAAATACTTATATAGCAGAACAGCCCCAAGATTCCTATGTTTACCAGCTGGTTCAGCCATTCATTATGAGCGTTGGCAAAGGTAGCTCCCGCCCAATAGCCGTTCCTATTTATCACCGTCGCCGTCTGAAAACCATTGTGCAAATACTCCGCAAAGCAATCCGGACCCGCCCCCACCAGCTTTTGCAAGCTATCGGCATCCCAAAACCCTCCCACTGCAAGCTTCCACAAAGCGCCTCGTCCTTCCTGCCAAAAATTCTGCGGTAAATTAATTATGCCTGTTACATTAATCAGATAGTAAAGGATTGCAAACAAGCATAATCCAAGCACCAATGCCGCATGCCACACACTCCGAGCAGACGCTTTCTTTAAAACAGTCCCTTCTCCGGACATGGCGCTTCTGCCGGAAGATTTCCTGCCCAGCGTCCATCTTAATAATCCAAGCATAAGCAATAAAACGGCAAAAACTATCCACCATCCTGCCCAGCTGATTTTTTCATAAACGTTACCGTCCGCAGGCATGGTCTGTATGCTTCCCCTATAAAACACTAATTTCCCAAAACAAGGCAGACATAAAACCGTTCCTGTGGCAAGCCACAGACTTCTCTGAAGAAAAACAATATTTTTCCACCCCCACACAAGACATATGCCGATACACATTGCACACAATACCCAGCCAATATCACTTCCCTGTATGCACAAAAGCGCAAGCCCCGCTATACTGGCAAGATAATGCCCCACTCTCTTCCAGCCCTCTTGGCTATGCAAATACGCTGATACCGCAAAAGCAATTGCTACACTCAAATATCCACACAGCCAGTTAATATTTCCAACCGTGGACAACATATGCTTATATTCCCAATCCACCTCTTTAAATGCCTTATGTAAGCCTAACACATCAATTCCAAGGCGCTGCAAAAAGGCAATCATACACACTAAAAGCATTGCGCCCTCTCCCAAATAAATCAGAAGGCTGCTATTGCAATAGCTTCTGGAAACCATAAAATAGATTGCCACAAACAAAAGCTGCGAAACGGCGCCCATGTACCAATCCCGATACCCCAGCCATGCCGTCCTCTCATAGGAACTCAAAGCAGCGGACAGAAGCACACTTCCACTGTAAGCCGCCATGCAGGTGTCCATAATGCTCCACGCCCTTCCCTGCTTTTGTAATACCTCTGTCATCTGTATCCTGCCTGTTTCCTTTTTCCTCACGAACATCTTCTGTACTGAGCATATGAGCGCTGCGGCAATCCACAATCCCACGCAAATAAAAGATACGTTGCGAAATAATAAATACTTCGTATCCCCTAACTGTACATAAGTTCCCCGTGTATACAAAGGCAGCACACATAGAATCATTACCATATAAAGCTTGCAAAGCATACTTAGAAATTCGTTGTCTTTTGTCCTCATGGCATTTTCTCTACCCGTTCAAACTTATCATCTTAGCAACAATCCGGTCAGACAATTCATAGCTTATCGAAATCTATGTTTTTGCCGGACATTTCCCCGCGGCTGAATCATTAAATCTCTACTTATCTTAAACCGCATCTTTTACGCTGCTTTCTACACATTAGTAATTTTCCAGCAGCCATTTTGCAACACCATCATTATCATTACTTTCAATAATACCTGTTGCAATACCCTGTAATTCCGGCATGGCATTTTTCACTGCATAGCACTCATCTGAGATTTCAAACATCGGAATATCATTAACGGCATCTCCCTGCGAACCACATCCTGAGATATGAGCATGGTATTTCTGCCGAATTTTCTCTGTAATTCCTTTGCTACTGTGCTTTTCCCACTGCCGGAATTCCCTCTTAAAACAATCAACTTTGACATGCTTTATTCTCCATCTCCCTCTTTTAACCGTAAAATAATATCTTTAAGGGCTTTCCAGCTTTCGATTGTTAATACATCCTCTTTTTCACTGTACGGCAAATCAATGGCGCCTATGTACCAGACCGGAAATATTCCCGCATTCCTTGCCCCAACGATATCACATTCATATTGATCTCCGATATACCAGACATCCTCCGACGCCAAATCCACTTTCTCAAGCGCCAGCTCAAAAATTCTTTTGTTCGGCTTACGGAACATATATTTACTTGTGGCAATAATAATTTCAAATTCATGGTTAGGAACCACGGTGGATATACGCTCTTTTACCGCTTCTTCACAATACGATATATTGCTTATCACTCCTGTGCGAATACCCCTGCTCTTCAAAAATGTTAAGAATTCTTCGATGCCTTCCGTAGGAACTGCCGGCGCCGCAGCATCCCAAAAGATTGTGTCTATCTCCTTGTGAGACAAGGGCACCTCAATTCCCAACGACTCATACAGGTATGACGTAAACATAAGATTCGGAACTTCCACTTGAAATAAATGCCTCTTTAACGGGTCAAACCTGCCTAATTCTTTATTAATAGCGTTTGCCTCAGCCTGAATCTCTTGGGCGGTACGGTTGTATTTATTTTTCACGGCATGCTTCAATACGGCTTCCGTACCCTTAACTCCGTCGAATTTCCTTTCATTTGCCAAAGTTTGTCCATAGTCAAACAGTATCATTTTGGGTAAGCTCATGTATTCTTTCTCCTTTAATCCAACTTTGCTAAATTACTTTTTAACCTTTTCGTACATTTTCAATTTCTCAAATATATTACCTATAAACATATCAAGCTGCTACCCTGCAATTATTCAACCGCCAAAGCAACAGCTTCTTTATTGATAATTTAAATATTAAAATAATAATAATCGGAGGACAATTTTATAAGCTCTGCCTTTAATGTGGTTTTATGATTATCGTCTGCACCGCCGGACAAATTTCTACTTAGCATTTCTTTCATGGAACTGGCTATTCCCGTTGCAGATTTGATTCCCCAATCACTTTGACCATACATCTTTAAAGCCTTTCACATCAAAAAGACTCTTTACGGATTCTTCTCTTAATTTTTCTACTATATTTTGACTCATAAATCCCCTTCCATCTCTATAACACCCTCATTATTTCAGCCGCCACGGTCTTAGCCAATAATGGCGGCACGGCATTCCCCACCTGTGAATATTGAGGCACTTCTACACGTCTGCGCAAACCGCCCGTTGTCCTTTTCCCTAAAAACTCAAAACTATCATCAAATGACTGCATCCGTGCTAACTCCCTGACGGTAAAGGTTCTCGGTTCAAATGGCGAAATATAATCATCCGCTATAGTCATAACTGTTGCCGCCGGTCTGGCTCTATCTAATCGGGTCCTGATATTTTTTTGTAAGTAAAATATCAGCGTTCTCCCTGCTTACATTTCCGGCTCGAAACACCTCAATGACAGCCTCTGCATCAATTCCCATCTTTTCAACACAATGTGCTATCAATGCGGGAGAATCTGCTATATCAATCCCTTCATTCATAACACGATTCTTTAATCCTGCACCATCTTCTCCTTCCCTAAAAAGTGCAAAACGCTCAGTAATAATTTGCTGATGGGTGGAAATTTTATTATTGTATATATTCCCATTACTCGAAATTACATTTCCGTTGACATCAGGTGTTCTTCCGACCCTTGAACTTAACTGGAAATCTGTATCATTCATATGTACTTGAGCATATATTTGCCTGTCTCTTATTAAATCGCTTATGGCATCCGTAATNGTTAATNCCGTTTCGTCCGTGTGCGTAGGCTNAGGATATGNCGNANCAGCCATATCATCTCTGTATGCCATAACAATAATCCTATTTCTTCTCTGTGGCACACCATAATGTGCTGCATTTAAAATTCTTGGTTCAAGTGTGTGATACCCTATCAATTCAAATTCATTTCTAATTATATTCGGAACAAATTCACCGTCTTCATATCGTTGACCTGTTACACCTATAAACCCATAAAATCTTGTGTCAATAAAACCGGTGACATTTTCCATTACTACATACTTAGGGCGCATTTCGTTAATCACTCTCAAATATTCTCTAAAAAGCATATTTCTAGGATCATTAGGATTTCTTCTGCCTGCCCTGCTAAACCCCTGACATGGCGGTCCGCCGAAAACCGCATCTATTTCCGGAATTTCCGCCCCCATAAATATTTCCAAATTACCTATCTCTTCCCGTATGATATCTCCGTTTAATTCTCTTATATCACCACAATGAAAATATGTATTAACACCCTGATATAACCCCAGCTGTCTATGTCTGTTCATATATGTCCTCTGAACATCCTGATTAATGTCATTAGAAAAAAGGATATGAAAACCGGCTTGAATAAGCCCTTCGCTCATTCCACCGGCGCCGCAAAACAAAACTATTGCATATGCCACTGTAAGTTCCTCCTTTTCCTAAATTCTCTCATCTGTCTCACAAAATGTTCAAGCCTCTATATTTCGATAATAGAACGTGTGTTCTTATTTGTCAATATACATTTTAAATATTTAAATAATGCAATTAACAATATTATTTTACAAATATGCGTAATAAATTTTATCATATTTTTCATCAACTTACCACTAAATAATTTTGTTTACATAAATAATTCAACTATTCCACTCACACTCAATCCACAAACTAAGCTGCGGCGAGGTAACTTTACCTACGAAGACCATTATGTTGCGTCAGTGCTCTGCAAGGTACCCATGCCCAAACAAATACCCCGTAACATGCATTTAGCATCTGCTACTTGTATCTATAAACTAACTCATCAAAAAGGCAGTGTTCTTTTACAAACACTGCCCCTACCGTTTATTTCCAGAATTTCTTTTTCTTTCCGTCCTTACCTTCTTTACCTTCTTTACCTTCCTTGCTCTCGCTGCCGGTCTCGGTGCCCTCTGTTTTCTTAGTGGCGTTCAAGGAATTATCCGTCAAGGCGTCAAACTGCTTGAGCAGCTCCTTCGCCTCATGGCTTAACCTGTCGGGAACCTGTACCACCAAGGTNACATAATGGTCGCCGCGCACNTCCCTNTTCCGCCACGANGGNACACCTTTACCCTTCAAGCGCACCTTAGTATCAGNCTGAGTACCGGGCTTAACANCGTAAATAACCTTACCGTCCACCGTATCAATATAGATTTCACCGCCAAGCGCTGCCACCGCATAGGAAATCGGTACGGTAGAATAAATATTAAACTCCTGACGCTGGAAAATAGGATGCCTGCCCACGATAACCTCTACCAAGACATCGCCTCTGGGTCCTCCGTTTGTTCCCGGCTCACCCAATCCGGGCATTCTGGTAGACTGTCCGTTGTCTATACCTGCAGGAATATCTACGGAATAGCGCTTTCTCATGGGAATAAAACCCGTACCGCGGCAATCCGTACATTTCTCCTTGATAACCTTTCCTGTTCCCTGACAGTCAGGACAGGTCTGCACATTACGGACTGTTCCGAAAAAAGATTGCTGAGTATAGACTACCTGACCCTTACCACCGCACTTTGCGCAGGTTTCAGGGCTGGTACCCGGCNTTGCGCCGGAACCATTACAAGNNTTANAAGTNTCCNTNACCGTAANNTCTATCTCTTTTTTGCAGCCAAATACTGCCTCCTCAAAGCTGATACNGACACTGGTACGCAGATTGGCTCCCNTCATAGGTCCATTATTNCTCGCACTTCTGCTNCGTCCGCCGCCANAGAAATCACCGAATATGTCACCAAAGATATCACTGAAATCAGTTCCGCTGAAATCAAAGCCTCCGGCTCCGCCGGCGCCACCCTCAAAAGCCGCATGACCAAACTGGTCGTACTGCCGCTTCTTTTCGGGGTCACTTAACACAGCATATGCCTCAGAAGCCTCTTTAAACTTTTTTTCAGCCTCGGCATCACCGGGATTCATATCCGGATGATACTTCTTCGCCAAAACACGATATGCCTTTTTAATTGCAGCTTCATCTGCATTTTTATCCACGCCGAGGACTTCATAATAGTCTCGCTTTTGCTCTGCCATTGTAAAAACCAAGCCTTTCTATCTATCACTTCGCGGCTGCATGGAATCTGGCTTCCGCAGCCATAATGCACACCTGAACTATCATAGCACAATTTGCTCATGCCGTAAAGTAAACATTGTAAGTACCTTTAACGTATCATAACAATTCAGCCACGCCGTTTATAAGTCGCCGGAATACACAAAACTGTTACAACGTATTATTTCGGACAGAAGAGATACTCTCCCCTGCCCGAATCTATCACTATATTTTATTCCTAATACATAAAAATGTTATTTTTATACTTCCCGGAAATCTCCGTCAATCACATCATCATTGGGAGCCGCACNGGNNTTATTATCTGCNGCGCNCATATCAGNNCCTNCNGCACCTGCCTGTGCCTGCTGCATNCTCTNATACATNTTTGTNNANAGAGANTGTGCANTGTTTGTNANCTTNTCCTTAGCCGCTTTTAACTCATCCAGATCGCTGTCACTCATTTCCTGATCCTTGGTTCTTTCCAAGATTGACTTTACTGCATCCAAATCAGCCTGTACCTGTGACTTATCGCTGTCACTAATCTTGTCACCTACCTCGTTCAATGCCTTCTCGGTCTGGAATACAAATGAGTCCGCATCATTTCTTGCCTCGATGGCTTCTTTTCTCTTCTTATCCTGTGCCTCGAACTCGGCAGCTTCCTTAATTGCCTTATCAATATCGGCATCGGACATATTGGAGCCTGCGGTAATGGTAATATGCTGCTCCTTGCCGGTACCTAAATCTTTAGCGGAAACATTTACAATACCGTTGGCATCAATATCAAAGGTAACTTCAATCTGAGGGATTCCTCTGGGTGCAGGAGGGATACCGTCCAGTCTGAATTGTCCGAGAGATTTATTATCCTTCGCAAATTGTCTCTCACCCTGTACGACATTGATATCTACAGCGGTCTNATTGNNAGCGGCAGTAGAGAAAATCTGACTCTNCTTAGTAGGAATGGTAGTATTTCTCTCAATCAATNTGGTAGCCACACCGCCCATAGTCTCAATGGACAGAGACAAAGGAGTAACATCCAGAAGCAGGATATCGCCTGCGCCTGCATCACCGGCAAGCTTACCACCCTGTACGGATGCACCGATTGCCACGCACTCGTCAGGATTCAAGGTTTTGCTGGGTTCCTTACCGGTCAGCTGTCTCACTTTATCCTGTACTGCAGGAATACGGGTAGAACCGCCTACCAAAAGCACCTGACCCAAATCGGCGTTGGTAAGTCCTGCGTCCTTCATAGCGTTCTGTACGGGAATAGCAGTCTTTTCTACCAAATCACGAGTCAGCTCATCAAACTGGGCACGGCTCAGGTTCATGTCGAAGTGCTTAGGACCCTCTGCAGTTGCAGTTATGAAAGGAAGGTTGATATTGGTAGTCATAGCACTGGAAAGCTCCTTCTTCGCTTTCTCCGCTGCTTCCTTTAATCTCTGCATAGCCATCTTATCGCCTGATAAGTCTACACCCTCTGCCTTCTTAAATTCTGCAATCATCCACTGGATGATCTTGTTATCAAAGTCATCACCGCCAAGGTGTGTATCACCGTTGGTGGAAAGTACCTCGATGACGCCATCACCGATTTCAATAATGGAAACATCAAAGGTACCGCCGCCTAAGTCGTATACCATGATTTTCTGCTCTTTTTCATTGTCAAGCCCGTAAGCCAAAGCTGCGGCTGTAGGCTCGTTGATAATACGCTTTACCTCAAGACCTGCAATCTTACCTGCATCCTTGGTTGCCTGACGCTGAGCGTCATTAAAGTATGCGGGAACAGTGATAACTGCCTCAGTAACCTTCTCTCCCAAATAGCTCTCGGCATCTGCCTTCAGCTTTTGCAGAATCATAGCGGAAATCTGCTGGGGGGAATATTTCTTTCCGTCGATACTGCGTCCGTTGTCCGTACCCATATCTCTCTTAATGGAGGCGATGGTCTTCTCTGCGTTGGTGACTGCCTGACGCTTTGCCGGTTCACCTACAAGTCTCTCTCCTGTCTTTGTAAATGCCACAACTGAGGGTGTTGTCCTGGCACCCTCTGCGTTAGCAATAACGGTGGGCTTTCCACCTTCCATAACAGCTACACAGCTGTTGGTTGTTCCCAAGTCAATACCAATAATCTTACTCATGTTTTTGTCCTCCTATATGCTTAAATGTTTCTATACTTAAATTAATAATGGATATCTATTGAACTACCGCCACCATGCTGTGTCGCACAACAGTGTCCCGATAGGTATAGCCCTTCTGCAGCTCCTGTGCAATGATACCTGATTCGTATTCCTCACTCTCCACCTGCATTACCGCATTNTGAAGATTCGGGTCANACTCACAGCCAACTGCCNCAATAGGCGCAACGCCCATGGCTTCCAGCTCGGTAAGCAGCTGTTTGTAAATACGGTTCATTCCATCCACAAAGGGGTCTTCCTTAT
>WFLY01000061.1 GCA_009177215.1 Bacillota bacterium | reverse complement strand
TAAGAGATCGCGATGGTAAGAAAGCAAAGATAAAAGAGCTGGTTAAATAATTTAACAAATGTAACAAAGGGAGAATTTCTTCAGTAGTTCTCCTTTTCTATAAGCGGGAATTTTGATATACTTTCTTTAAAGTATGCACAATAGGGATAAAGTGATGGCACGTAATAAGGGACTTAGTTTTTATAAAAGACGAAAAAAGATAAGCTCGAAAGCCGTAAAGGAAGTATTTGGCTGGATATTTGGAATTTTGGCGTCTGTATTTATAGCGGCAGTACTTGTTTTCTTTTTGGGTATGGCAACCAATGTGGTGGGGGTTTCCATGGAACCTACATTATATAACGGACAGAAGATTTTCGTGAATCGGTTTATATATGTACTTTCATCACCTAAGAGAGGAGATGTGGTTGTCTTTTTACCAAACGGTAATCAGAACGCACATTATTATGTTAAAAGAGTGGTGGCAGTGCCCGGAGACCGCCTTCAGATTCAAGGGGGCGTGTGTTATGTAAACGGAGAGGAAAGTAAGTGGGTTTCCGAAAAGATATTGGATTCAGGTATTGCGGCAAATGAATTAATATTGGGCAACGGAGAATATTTTTGCATTGGGGATAATCCAAATAACAGTGAGGACAGCCGCTCGGCAAATATCGGTCCGGTGGAGGAAGAGGACATTATCGGTGAAGCGTGGTTTCGTATGCCTAAAGAGGAGAGTAAAGTAGGCTTTATCAAATAGAAGAGAGGTTAATGATGAATTATCAATGGTATCCCGGTCATATGACAAAGGCAAAGCGTATGATGCAGGAAAATATTAAACTGGTAGATTTGATTATAGAGCTGGTGGATGCAAGGATTCCTATGAGCAGCAGTAATCCTGATATCAATGAGCTGGGGAAGAATAAGTCGCGTATTGTACTCTTAAATAAATCTGATTTAGCAGACCCTGCAGCTAATAAACGGTGGATAAGTTATTTTGAGGAGCAGGGAGCCTATGTGTTGGAGATTAATTCAAAATCCGGTGTAGGAGTGAAAGCAGTTTCCGGATTGGTGCAGGAGGCTTGCAAGGAAAAGCTTGAACGAGACCGAAAACGAGGTATTGTAAACCGTTCCATACGCGCCATGGTGGTTGGGATCCCCAATGTAGGAAAATCTACCTTTATTAATACCTTTGCGGGCAAGGCGTGTGCCAAAACCGGCAACAAACCGGGAGTGACAAAGGGAAAACAATGGATACGGTTGAATAAGAATCTGGAGCTTTTAGATACTCCGGGCATTCTTTGGCCTAAATTTGAGGACCAAGTGGTGGGTATGCGACTGGCTTTTATCGGTTCCATGAATGATGAAATTATTATTATGGATGAGCTGGGCTGTGATTTGATTACAGTGTTGGCAGATAATTATCCGAAAGCGTTGTGTACACGATATGGAATTGAATTAAAGGAGAAGCCGGCAGAGGTTCTTGCCGATATTGCAGAGAGTCGCAAGTGCTATCTTAAGGGTGTAGTACTTGATTTAGAAAAAGCAGCGGCGATTGTAGTGGACGATTTCCGGTCCGGAAGATTGGGAAGGATTACACTGGAGCTGCCCTGACGGAGTAACTGTCAAGGCGGCAGTGGGATAAATAGATAGCAGAAAGAATACGGGAGTAGCCAGACTATGAATAAAGTGATGAAGGAATTGCTAAATACAGGTTTGTACCTATTGGGAGTATTGATGCTTACATGGTTTGTGACGACCTATGTAGGGATCAGAACGGAGGTGGATGGCGGTTCTATGGAACCTACGCTTTTTAATGCGGACAACTTAATTGTTGATAAAATAAGCTACCGTTTCAGAGACCCGGAACGATTTGATATTGTTGTCTTTCCTTTCCGTTATCAGGAGAATACATATTATATTAAAAGAATTATAGGGCTTCCCGGAGAGACCGTACAGATTGATGAGCAGGGCAATATTTATGTTGACGGCGAGGTACTGGAAGAATCTTATGGCAGGGAAATCATTAAGCCCGAAAACATAGGGCTTGCCAGAGAACCTATCGTTTTGGGCGAGGATGAATATTTCGTTCTGGGAGATAACCGTAACAATAGTAGTGACAGTCGGTCGAATGCGGTTGGGAATATTACCCGAAAGGAAATTGTCGGTAAGGCATGGGTGCGGATTTGGCCTTTCGATAAATTTTGTGTGTTGAAACATCAATAGAAGTAAAGGAAATGCAGTATGAGTATAAAAGGTACCGGTGAGATAAAAAAACTGTTTCAGGCAGCTTATGAAGATGAGCTGCCTGAATTAATAAATATTTACGGAAATGATGACAGAGTCAGCGTTCAGAAGCTGGTGGAATCTGCGAGAAGGAAATTGCAAGCGCTTGAAAAGGAGAGACAGCGCATTGATAAGCTTAAGAAGTATGAGAGAGAGTACGCCGACTATACATATATATGCGGCATTGACGAAGTAGGGAGAGGCCCCCTAGCAGGTCCGGTAGTGGCGGGAGCAGTCATATTGCCAAAGGATTGTGACATTTTATATATTAATGATTCCAAGCAGCTCTCCGAAAAAAAGAGAGAGGAGCTTTATAATATTATTATGGAGAAGGCGGTAGCAAGCGCAGTGGGCTATGCGACACCGGAACGTATTGATGAAATCAATATCCTTCAGGCAACCTATGAGGCGATGCGAGAGGCAATCAGCAAGCTTCTTCCCAAGCCTGACCTTCTATTGAATGATGCGGTTACTATCCCGCAGGTGACAATCAGGCAGGTGCCTATTATCAAGGGAGATGCCAAAAGCATTTCTATCGGAGCGGCAAGTATTATTGCCAAGGTAACAAGAGACAGACTCATGGTAGAATATGATAAGGTGTTTCCGGAGTATGGTTTTGCGGGAAATAAGGGGTACGGCAGCGCAGCTCACATTGAAGCATTGAAAAAATACGGTCCGACTCCCATACATAGGAGAAGCTTTATCAAGAATTTCGTTGAGATTAACTAAAACTTATTGATATGTGGAAACAATTGATGCCTGTTTTAGCGGGCAGGGGGTATAGCTATGAAACTGACAGAGTTTTTTGGTAATAGTAAACCGATAGAGAAAACAGGAAAAACTCAGGTGTATTCTTCCCATCATGCCGGAACGATGAGCCGTCAGATTAAAGCTTTGACACCCGGACAGACCATTCAGGGAGAAATCGTCTCCCGAAACGGCAGCGAGGTGCAGATTAAGCTATCGGATGATCTGGTACTGAATGCAAGATTGGATCAGAATATGAATCTGGAAGTGGGCAAGAACATGTCCTTTGAGGTAAAAAACAATGGCAGGGTATTGACTTTAAGCCCGCTTTTTGCAAATGTGGCAACAGATGCCAATGCGCTGAAGGCACTGGATATGGCGTCGCTTCCCATAAATGACAGCACCTTGACCATGACAAAGCTGATGATGGACGCAGGTCTTTCCATTGACAGAAATTCCCTGCAGCAGGTATATCGGGAGATAAATACCTTCTCAGACGCGGATATATCGGATATTGTGGATCTGCACAAGCTGGGAATGGCTGTAAATGAGGGAAATGTCAGCCAGATTGCCGCTTATAAGAATCTGAACCATCAATTGACAAATGGTATGAATCAGGTACTTGCGGCGCTGCCGGACACCATTCAGGGAATGCTGCAGACAGGTAATATCAGAGAAGCGGCAGGGCTTTATCAGGAACTGCTTGCATTGGTGGAGAGCGAATTGACGGAAGGGATTACGGCGGAGGAAGGCTTTTTGCAGGATGGCGTACAGAATGAGGAGGGTCAGGAGGCTGTTGCGGCAGGAGCGCTGCAAAATGGCGAAGAGCAGACGACGGTTTTTCCCTCGGGCGTGCAGGCAAATAATATGGCATTGCCGGACGAATTGCTTACAGACGGTCAGATGCAGGATGCGCAGACAGTAGACGGTCAGCTTCAGGGCGTGAATGAGCAGCCTGCGGGCGCGCAGGAAGAGGGTACGCACATTTTGCAGGGCATTTTTACGGAAGAGTCAGCCTCACAGACAGCGGAGCTTGCCAATACCTTAATGGATAATCTATCAGGGGGAATGACTTTGGGCGCAGAGGAGCAGGAGCTTTTGAATCAGATAAATCTGATGTCGCAGGGCAGGCTGGGTGTCAAGGAGCAGTTTTCTCTGGTAAGTCAACTGCTTACAAAGGCTGTAAACGAAGGAAATACAGAATTGCTGAGAGGACTGCTTGGCGGGAAGGAACTACAGCAGTTTTTAGGGAGAAATTTACAGCAGCTTTGGACTATTACACCGGATGAGGTTGCGGACTCAAAGCAGGTAAGCGAGCTGTACCAAAGGCTTGACAGGCAGCTTAAGGGGCTTACAAGAGTGTTGGAAAACGCCGGTCAGACAACTTCTACGGCTTATCAGGCAGCTGCAAATATGAGCCAGAATATTGATTTTTTGCAGCAGTTTAATCAGATGTACACTTATGTGCAGCTTCCCTTAAGATTACAGCAGGGGGAGGCGCATGGGGATTTATATGTTTATACCAACAAAAAGAATCTGGCACAGAAAGACGGTCAGATTAGCGCACTGCTTCATCTAGATATGGAGCATTTGGGTCCGGTTGATGTGTATGTTGTAATGCAATTGGAAAAAGTAAATACTAAATTTTATGTGCAGGATGACGGTATGCTGGATTTTTTGGAGGCACATATGGATTTACTGACTGAGAGACTTAAAAAACGCGGATATAACTGTAGTATGGAAACGCAGGTGCGAAATAGCGGGGAGAATGCCAGAAGCGGTATAGGACCGATTTTAGAGCAGGAGAATCATACGCCGTTAGCACATTATGCATTTGATGTAAGAGCGTGAGGCAAAAAGACGGATGGCAGAGGAAAAAAAGAAAGTAAAACAGGCGATAGCGCTGGAATATAATCCCTCGGAGGATGCACCGAAGGTCATTGCAAGCGGACGGGGAATCCTTGCGGAGAAAATTATTGAAAAGGCAAAGGAGAGCGATGTACCCGTCCACAGAGACGATAAGCTTGCCGATACCTTGTCGCGTCTTGAAATCGGAGAAATGATACCGCCGGAGCTTTACGAGGTGGTAGCGGAGATATTGATATTTGTAGACTCAATGGATAAATTAAAGAGTAAGGTAAAACAGTAGGATGGGGCATTCAGATGTTGATGATAATAAGGCAGATGATAAACAGAATCAGACAATCAATTTGGAGAGGTGTTAATATTTGAATAGCAGACAGACAGGAGCCGACAGAGAGGAGCAGGCGGCAGAATACCTGAGTGCACAGGGTATGAGAATTGTGGAACGCAATTTCCGCAACAGACAGGGAGAAATTGATATTATTGGATATCACGGAGGGTACCTGGTGTTTGTGGAAGTAAAATATCGAAGCGGCAGCATGAAAGGCGGCGCACTGTTTGCAGTAAATCGGCACAAGCAATGTCAGATATGTAAGGTGGCTGATTATTACAGATATCTGCATAGGCTGGGCGACAATACTGCCGTGCGTTATGATGTAGTGGCGATACAGGGAGAGGAGCTTAAGTGGCTGAAAAACGCTTTTCCGCATATATATACAAGGTAATAGACCGCTCTGATTTGAGGGGTGACAAAGCAGACATAAGGGCGCAGGCAAAAAGGCATGCGGTATTCGGTTGAAAATGCGGCGATATGGAGGACTAAATGAAAATCAATCGTATAGAGCGAGAGAGAGGCAGTGTTTTAAGAGAGAATATAGTGGGAGGACTTACTTACCTGACCTTTCCGGCGCTTGAGGAGTGCGGACTTGTAGAGCATATGTTTACCACAAGGCTGGGCGGCGTGAGCGAAGGAATTTACGCTTCCATGAATTTGAGCTTTAGCCGGGGGGATAAGGAAGAGCATGTATTGGAAAATTACAGGCGGGTGGCAGAAGCGCTGGGCTGTAAAATAGAAGATATGGTGGCAACCAGACAGACCCATACCACAAACATTCGTGTGGTGACAGCACGGGATAGGGGCAAGGGTGTGGTGCATCCTACAGATTATGAGGATATTGACGGAATGATTACTGATGAGCCGGGAATTGCACTTGCAGCATTTTACGCAGACTGTGTTCCTCTGTATTTTGTGGATACAGAGAACAGGGCAATCGGATTGGCACATTCCGGTTGGCGGGGAACCGTGCGGCAAATGGGAGCATGTATGGTGGAAGCAATGAAACGGGAATTCGGAACCAGACCGGAAAATCTTCTTGCCGCTATAGGACCTTCTATTTGTCAAGAGTGCTATGAGGTGGATGCTGCGGTGGCAGGAGAGTTTGTTCAAATGCTGCGGGGAAGCGAAGAGATATCGGAGGAAATCAGGGAAAGCGGTTGTTATTTTGTGCCGGATGCATCATATATGCAGGTGGTGGAGAAGTGTCGTACGGAGGGAAAATATCAGCTTGATCTGTGGCTTTCTAATTTAATTATATTGAGAAGGGCGGGGATTCCCCTGTCACAGATTTCGGTTACGGATATTTGCACCTGCCACAATCCCGATTATCTGTTTTCCCACAGGGCAAGTCATGGAAAGCGGGGAAATTTGGGAGCCTTTTTAATGTTAAAAAATATTTAATAATTTTTATAGGGAACATTTAACATATTTTTGTTTTACTATAAGAGTCAAAAAGATTGTTTCAAATCAACCTGTCAGGGAATCGGGAGGTTTACAGGGTTTAGAAAGGGAAGGATAAAGTAATGACGAATATTTTGGTGTGTGATGATGATAAAGAAATTGTAGATGCCATTGAGATATATTTGAGTCAGGATGGTTATCAGATTTATAAGGCATACAACGGTGAACAGGCTATTGATATGTTGGCAAGAGAGGATATTCATTTGCTCATTATGGATATTATGATGCCTAGACTGGACGGCATCAGGGCAACCTTGAAAATCAGGGAAAAGAGCAGTATCCCTATCATTATTTTATCTGCAAAATCCGAGGATGCGGACAAGATATTAGGTCTCAATATCGGTGCAGACGATTATATTACTAAGCCCTTTAATCCGCTGGAGCTGGTGGCAAGGGTAAAGTCTAACCTCCGTCGTTATACCTCTCTGGGAAGCCTTAACGCGGAAAACAAAGCAATGTATCAGGTGGGAGGACTTATTATCAACGACGATACCAAGCAGGTCAGTGTGGACGGTGAGACAGTAAAGATGACGCCCATAGAGTATAATATCCTGCTTTTGCTTGTGAAAAATCAGGGCAGGGTATTTTCCATCAATCAGATTTACGAGAGTATTTGGAACGAGGATGCAATCGGCGCGGATAATACTGTTGCCGTACACATCAGGCATATCCGTGAGAAAATTGAAATTAACCCTAAAGAACCCCGTTATTTAAAGGTAGTGTGGGGCGTAGGATATAAAATAGACAAGCAGTAGAGTAAAAGATTTTAACCGGTAAGCAGGAGTGGAGGGTAAACGAACTTGTTCGTTTTGCAAATATTGTGCTGACGCCCAAATCCGCGGGTTGTTGGCAGCATGGAGGATTTTTATGAGAAAACCGACTTTAAAGCGTCTGGGGCTGGGAATTGTACAACATATGTTGGCAGCATGTATTTTGGTGGCAGTAGCCGGAGTTCTTTTTAATTCTTATTTGTCCGTAAAATCCATGCAGGGAACCAAAACGTATCATTTGGCTCCCCTCAGCACAGAGCCGGAGTTTGAAGATTCAGATTTGTTTCGGGATATTTTTCAAACTGCAGTTTCCGATGTGACCCGTCTGGTGGTGATAAAGGAGCAGGTGGAGACTAACGGGGAATTTGATTCTCACAAGAAAATAGATGCCACAGAGTTTGCAAATCGTAAAGGAACAGGCAACGGATGCCCCGTCACGGCTGTATATGAACTGGAGGATTTGATTAAATGGGGTAAATACGGCGTGGAATATACTAATAGGGTTATGAGCATGTCGCAATTTGTAAATTATTTCGGACCGGCAACAGCCCCCGGCAACTTTGCCCTGAATGAGGACGGACAGTTGTATTTTGCCGGATTTTTGAGCGGGGAAGAGGATACCGTCTATAATATGCCCATGGAAAAAGGGAGAGAGGCTCTGACTGAAGTGGAGGAGGCGATGCTTGCCAGCTCTACAGAGCAGCTTGAGGATATGGTTTTCTCTTATATTATGGCAAGTAATTTAGATGAAATCCGTGTGTCTAGAGAGGATGATGGCAGTCTCACGGTATATGTCCGTATGTTGAATTGTCGATATGAGACGATTGACGGTGAGAGACAGCTGACTTCCCATGCCGGTAACTGGATTGATTACATCCTACTTCAGCAAAACGTGGCAGAGTCAATCATTACCTTGACGGAAAATTACCAGCAATACCAGAATTGCTATGAGCTTTATGAGGAGGGTGAGGGAAATCTAAAGTATGTTGTGCGTATGATGACGAAGGACGGAATGCGTACTTATACTAATGTGCCAGAGCTTGAAGAAATAGAGGAGAGTGAGATTACAGATTATTTCGGTGAATTCAGAAGATATTTGATTTATTATCCCGACAGTCTGGTATTTATGGGAAACACCAGTCTCACCGAAGCAGATATTTATGCCTACATGAGTGAATATGAGTATGCTTATCCGGAAACCTCCCATATTTGGATCGGAGTTGATACAAGCTATTCCGTGACAGGCGATGCTTTTTACCATGCCAACAGTATTTTTCAGAGGATAGTTCCTAATATAGGATTCATATTAAGCGCTATTGTTCTTTTGGCAGTGCTTTGGCTGGGGGTTGGGGTGTATCTTACAATCACGGCAGGCGTTGTCTATGATGAGGGTGAAGAAATTCTTTATCTGAATGGAATAGACCATGTATGGACAGAGCTTATGCTGCTGTTTACAGGAGGATTTGTATATGCGGCGATTCGTGGGGAAAAGATATTGTCGAAAGTGGCAGAATTGGTATATCTAAATTATTCCGATGTGTCCAATACAGATATGAACAGGATATATGAGTATGGTCTCTTTGGATTATACGGATTCTTTGTGAGTATGTTTTTCAATTTAGCGTGGTATAGCTTTGTAAGGCGTTTAAAATGCCGTACTCTATGGAAAGACAGCTTTGTTCATTGGCTTCTTACGTCTCTGGGTAAGGTGATGGACTTTGTCTTCAGACATAGGAACATGATGATAAGTACACTGGTTCCTTATAACCTTTTCCTTTTGGTGAATCTGGCAGGACTTTTCACCATAGTAAAGATTCAAACGAGGGAACCGCTGCTTTTGCTTGTAATTTTGGCATTGGTTTTGTTTGACGGTCTGGTGGGAATGCTTTTGTTCAAGAAAAATGCGGAGCAGGTGGATATTGTAGAGGGGATTAAGCGTATTCGTGACGGAGAGGTAGATTATAAGCTGGAGGCAGGAAGCCTTCACGGAGCCAATAAAGAGATGGCCGATGCGGTAAATAATATAGGAGAAGGCATTCGCAATGCGGTTAAGACCAGTATGAAGGATGAACAGATGAAAACGGATTTGATCACCAATGTATCTCATGATATTAAGACACCGTTGACTTCTATCATCAGCTATGTGGATTTGCTAAAGCGTCTGCACATGAAGGAAGAGCCGGCAAAGAGCTATATTGATATTTTGGACGGCAAGGCGCAGCGGTTAAAGCAGCTTACGGACGATTTAGTGGAAGCATCGAAAATTTCATCGGGTAATATAGAGCTTAAAAAGGAAAAAATCAACTTGGCGGAGCTGTTAAACCAGACTGTGGGAGAGTTGGCGGAAAAGCTGGAGGATAGGGAGCTGCAGGTAGTATTTGAAGGTAAGGATTTAGAGGCATATATTTATGCCGATAGCCGTAGAATGTGGCGGGTTATTGAGAATTTGTTTAATAATATCTGTAAATATGCGCTGGAAAACACCAGAGTTTATGTAGACTTAACTATGGCTGACGGACGGGTAGAGGCTGCGATCAAAAATATTTCAAAGCGTCAGATGAATGTGCAGGGAGACGAATTGACGGAGCGGTTTATTAGAGGAGATTCGGCAAGAACCACAGAGGGGAGCGGTCTGGGTCTGTATATTGCCAAGAGCCTGACGCAGGTTCAGGGAGGAAGCTTTTCTATTCATTTAGATGGAGATTTATTTAAGGTGGTATTGAGTTTTGCCGAATATTCGGAGGAGGAAGCTTTCGATAAAGAGAATGCCCTGATATCCGGAAGAGAGCAAGGACAATAAAATCTTCAAATTGATGGGAATATAATGAAAGGATGGGCTGTGAAGTTGGTTTCACAGTCCATCCTTTCATTATTCAAAATCCACATCCATGTTGCTTCTGCTGTTATAAGCATCCAAAATACCGTGAATTTTTTCCGTGGTAGCCATAACATTTGCAAGAGAAGTATCGTGATTCATAAAATCAATGAGAGAAGCAATGAATTTGCTCATATCAGCCTCAATAAAATAGGGTCTGGTATAAAGCTCGGGAGGCAGGTAAGTAAGGTCGGTAGTGACTACTTTGTCAAAATAGCCCTTTTCATAAGCTTCGTCAAATGCCGCGAGACCTTCTGTGAAAAGACCGAAGGTGCAGCAGATAAAAACTCTGCGGGCATTCATTTTCTTAAGCTGTCTAGCAGTGTCTAACATACTTCCGCCGGAGGAAATCATATCATCAATGATAATAATATCCTTGCCGTCAATATTATCCCCCAAAAATTCATGAGCCACAATCGGATTTTTGCCGTTTATGATAGTGGAGTAGTCACGTCTTTTGTAAAACATACCGGTGTCAACTCCCAGCACGCTTGCAAAATAAATAGCACGATCTAAGGCTCCTTCATCGGGGCTTATGACAATCAGATGCTCCTTGTCCACCAACAGGTCGTTCTCCGAGTTGAGCAATGCCTTAATAAATTGATAAGGAGGAGTAAAATTGTCGAAACCGCTCAAGGGGGTGGAGTTCTGGACTCTGGGATCGTGAGCGTCAAAGGTAATAAAATTGCTGACCCCCATATCCCTTAGCTCTGTCAGGGCATAAGCGCAGTCCAAGGATTCCCGACCGTTTCGTTTGTGCTGTCTACCCTCGTAAAGAAAGGGCATAATGACATTGATACGGTGGGCTTTACCGTTGCATGCCGCGATAACCCGCTTTAAATCCTGATAGTGGTCATCGGGAGACATATGATTGGTATATCCGTTCATTCGATATGTAATACTATGATTGCAAACATCCACTAAAAGAAATAAATCCTTGCCGCGAATGCTCTCTGCAAAAATTGCCTTTGCTTCACCGGTTCCAAAACGGGGAACGTCAAATTTCACTAAATAATTACTTTCAATATAACCGTGAAAGGCAGGGTCGTTTTTCACCTTGTCATTATGTATGCTTTTGCGAAATTCTATCATATAATCATTGATTCTGCGCCCCATTCTCTCCGCTGAGGGAAGAGCTACTATTTTTAAAGGAGCCACAGGCATAGCATTTTCCAGTTCTCGTAAGTTCGGCATGAGTTTCCTCCAATATGTCAAAATGGATATGAAGTTACAGTTTATTCCCGCGAGGGTCATACGCCCTACGAAATGGATAAACGGAAACTATATCAATATAATTTATAACATTATGCTAGTGACACGTCAAGAAATTTCTTGTACAATTAGTAGGTGGGAACAACGGTTTAGTCTCCTGTTTATTCTCAGTCAGTAACTGGGTTGCGGTGAGGTGAAGGCTTTTTTGAAGACCGTTTAAAACAGTTACCTTGTATAAGAAAATGTGAGGAAAAGCTATGCATAAGAAACTTAAACAACATATTGTAAAGACAGTGGCTCCCGGCAGTATTGCTCAAGAAATGGAGATAGACGCCGGGGATAAAATTCTTGCCATAGATAACACCCCCATAGAAGATATTTTTGACTATCAATTCCTGATTCAGGATGATTATATTGAGGTTTTGGTGGAAAAGCCGGACGGCGAGCAGTGGCTTTTGGAAATAGACAAGGAATTTGATGAGGATTTGGGAATTGAGTTTGAGAACGGGCTGATGGATGAGTATCGCCATTGCTCCAATAAGTGCATTTTTTGTTTTATTGATCAGATGCCGAAAGGGATGCGGGAGACGCTTTATTTTAAGGACGACGATTCCAGATTGTCTTTTTTACAGGGCAATTATGTGACACTTACCAATATGTCGGATCATGATATTGACAGGATTTGCCGTTATCATCTTTCACCTATTAACATCTNTTTCCANACTATGAATCCGGTTCTGCGCTGTAAAATGTTGAACAACCGGTTCGCGGGAGAAGCGCTGAAAAAGGTGGATATCCTGAACGAGGCGGGAATCCGTATGAACGGGCAGATTGTACTTTGCAAAGGCGTAAACGACGGCAGCGAGCTGGAATTTTCCATAAAGGAGCTGATGAAATATATCCCTAATCTGGAAAGCGTGTCTGTGGTACCGGTGGGATTGTCCAAATATAGAGAGGGTTTGTATCCGCTGGAGCCATTTAATAGGGAGGATGCAAAGCAGACTCTTGATATTATCCATGTCTTTCAGAGCCAGTGCTATGAGAAGTATGGCATTCATTTTGTGCATGCCAGTGACGAGTGGTATATTCTTGCGGGGGAAGAAATTCCCGAAGAGGGGCGATATGACGGTTATTTACAGCTGGAAAACGGGGTAGGTATGATACGTCTGCTTTTAGATGAGTTTCATGAGGCGCTTGCGGAACATAAGCGCAGGGAGAGCCTCCCCAATTCGGATTATAAGAGGGAGCTTTCCATGGCAACAGGGCTTCTTGCTTATCCTTATATTAAGAGAATGACAGAGGAGCTTATGGAGGCATATCCCAACGTGAGAGTGCATTTGTACCCTATTACCAATTACTTTTTCGGGGAACAGATTACGGTGTCCGGACTGCTTACAGGACAGGATATTCAGGCACAGCTAACCGGAAAATTACTGGGAGAGAGGCTGCTTTTACCTCAGAATGTATTGCGAAGCGGAGAAGAAGTTTTTTTGGACGATTTGACTCTTCGGGATTTGGAAAAGGCTTTACAAGTACCTGTTAATATTGTAAAATCAAGCGGACGTGATTTTGTAAATATGATATTGCAGCCGTAGAAAAAAAGAGTGAAAATAAATATCCACTCCAAAGTTTGTGTCTGCGTTGCCTCCACAAACTTAAAATTCACAAAAAGCAGCGCAGAAATGAGGTAAAATATGGCAAAGAGAAAATCCAAGCCGATTGTGGCGGTGGTGGGAAGGCCCAACGTGGGAAAGTCCACGCTGTTTAACGCTTTGGCGGGAGAAAATATATCGATTGTAAAGGATACTCCGGGTATTACGAGAGACCGTATATATACGGACGTTACATGGCTTGATATGACCTTTACGCTGATAGATACCGGCGGTATAGAGCCGGACAGCAAGGACATTATCCTGTCGCAGATGCGGACTCAGGCAGAGATTGCCATGGAGATGGCGGACGTGATCATTTTTCTGGTGGATGTAAAGCAGGGGCTTGTGGATGCGGACTCTAAGGTAGCTGATATGCTGCGCCGTTCCAAAAAGCCCGTGGTGCTGGTGGTAAATAAGGTGGACAGCTTTGAAAAGTATATGGCGGACGTTTACGAATTCTACAATCTGGGAATTGGAGACCCGCATCCGGTTTCTGCGGCAAACCGTCTGGGGCTGGGTGATATGCTGCAGGAGGTGGTTTCTCACTTTGACAATGTGTTTGCGGAGGAGGAAGAGGATGACCGCCCCCGGGTTGCAATTGTCGGAAAGCCTAATGTGGGCAAGTCCTCTCTGATAAACAAGCTTTTGGGTGAGAACAGATTGATAGTGTCCGATATTGCGGGTACCACAAGAGACGCAGTGGATACGGAGATTACCTTTAACGGTAAGGAATATGTGTTTATCGACACAGCAGGGCTTCGCCGCAAGAATAAGATTAAAGAGGATTTGGAGCGCTACATGATTGTGCGCACTGTCAGCGCAGTAGAGCGTGCCGAGGTGGTGGTGCTGGTAATCGATGCTGTTGAAGGCGTTACGGAACAGGACGCCAAGATTGCCGGTATCGCCCATGACAGGGGTAAGGCAGTGATTATTGCGGTGAATAAATGGGATGCTTTGGAAAAGGATGACAAGACTATTTACCGTTTTACGGAAAAGGTGCGTAACACCTTGTCCTATATGCCTTATGCGGAGCTTTTGTTTGTGTCGGCAAAGACGGGTCAGCGTCTGCCTAAGCTGTTTGAGACCATTGATATGGTGAGCGAGAATCATGCCATGCGCGTGGCGACGGGTGTGTTAAACGAGATTATGGCGGAGGCAGTCGCCATGCAGCAACCGCCCTCGGATAAGGGAAAACGTCTGCGTTTATACTATATTACACAGGTTTCCGTGAAGCCGCCCACCTTCGTAATTTTTGTAAACGATAAGGAATTAATGCATTTCTCCTATACGAGATATATTGAGAATCAAATCCGCGAGACTTTTGGCTTTAAGGGAACGCCGCTTAAGTTTATCATTAGGGAACGA
>WFLY01000306.1 GCA_009177215.1 Bacillota bacterium | reverse complement strand
TATCTCTTTATGAATCAATGTTTCTTTCCAAAGCAGGGCGTTATATTCCTCCTTGTTAATCAGACCTATCTCAAATCCCTTTTTTCGGAGTCGCAAATCCGCATTATCCTGACGAAGCAAAGCACGGGACACAGCTCTGCAGGTCATCACTCGATAAGGTTCCCCGGTACCCTTTTTCACTAAATCAGCAACAAGAACGCCAATATAGCTTTCGGAACTCTCCATAATAAGAGGTTCTCTACCAAAAATGGACATTGCCGCATTGATACCAGCAACCAGCCCCTGACATGCCGCCTCCTCATAGCCGCTGCTTCCGTTAAACTGACTACCTCTAAATAATCCGCTTACAGATTTGAACTCCAAAGAGGGATAAAGCTGTCTCGAATAAATACAATACTATACTATAGCATAAGCATTCCGTACAATTTTACAATTCTCCAATCCGGGAACAGTACGGTACATAGCAAGCTGCACATCCTCAGGAAGTGAGGAAGACATTCCTCCCACATACATTTCATGAGTATGTATTCCTTCCGGTTCAATAAATACCTGATGCCTCTCCTTTTCGGCAAATTTCACTACCTTATCCTCAATAGAAGGACAATATCTGGGACCTGTGCCTTCGATAATTCCCGCATAAATGGGAGAGCGGTCCAGATTGCTGCGGATAATCTCATGAGTCTTTTCATTGGTATAAGTCAGCCAGCAGGAAACCTGCTCCTTCTGTACACTCTCAGGGTCAGTAGAAAAAGAAAACGGTATTACTCTTTCATCGCCAAACTGCTCCTCCATTTTAGAGTAATCAATTGTTCTTCCATCCATCCTTGCCGGAGTACCGGTTTTAAAACGGCGCATCTCTATCCCCATCTTTTTCAAGGAATCCGTCAAATAATTAGCGGCCTGCAGACCGTTAGGTCCGGTATAAGTAATCGCTTCCCCACAAAGGCATCTAGCCCGAAGATAAGTACCGGTACAAAGTATCACTGCCTTACACTCATAAACAGATCCTGTAAATGTCTTTATGCCTGTAATTCTTTTTTTACCAAATGTATCTTCCTCCCACAGAAGCTCGCAAACCTCGACTTGCTTAATAGTCAAATGCTCCTGATTCTCCAGTACCTTTCGCATAACGCAGGAATATTCCGCTTTGTCCGCCTGAGCCCTAAGAGAATGTACCGCAGGACCCTTGGAAACATTCAACATTTTTGACTGAATAAATGTTTTATCTATATTTTTGCCCATCTCACCACCCAGAGCATCCAATTCCCTGACCAAATGACCTTTGGAGGAACCGCCCACATTGGGATTACAGGGCATAAGTGCAATACTGTCCACACTTACCGTAAAAATTACCGTCTCCAGACCTAGTCTTGCACAGGCAAGAGCCGCCTCACAGCCGGCATGTCCTGCACCCACCACACATACATCAACCGTTTCTCTGATTCCGTTTTCCTTTATAATTGCTATCTCAGACATTTTTTCCTCATTTCCGTTATGCTACATTTATTATTAAAAGTAACTGGCTTTTCTCTTAATTTTCAACTCTATTTCCCCATACAAAATTTAGAGAAAATCTCCTCCACAAAATCATCGTCCACCTCTTCCCCGATAATAAATCCTAAAGAAGAGTAAGCGCTCATCAAATCAATAGAATAAAAATCCTCCGGCATATTTGTCTCTATGCTTTCCTTCACCATGGATAGGCTGTCAAAGGCATTTTGTAAAGCTTCTTTATGACGCATATTTGTAATAATAATCTCACTATTATTCTTAAGTTCACCCTGAAAAAACATTTCTTTAATAGTCTCTTCAAAAATATCAATCCCTTTACTTTCTTTGGCAGAAGTAGGAATCATAACTATCTGCTTATGATTGGGAACTATTTCCTCCATAAGTCTTCTCAAAGCCTTCTCCTCGACAACAGCCGGCAAATCCGCTTTATTCATTAGAACAATCACATTTTTATCACCAATTAAGGAAATAATTTCCCGGTCACTCTCATCAAGTTCCACCGATGTATCTACCACATAAAGAACCAAGTCTGCATCCGAAGCATATTGCTTCGCTCTTTCCACACCTATTTTTTCTACAACGTCCTCTGTCTGATGAATACCTGCGGTATCTATAATATTTAAACTAATACCATTCAGCTTAACAGATTCCTGAAGAACATCTCTGGTAGTACCGGCAATATCCGTAACAATTGCTCTCTCCTCACCTACTAAAATATTCAATAGAGAAGATTTTCCTGCATTAGGCTTTCCCACGATAACCGTTGAAATTCCCTCTTTTATTAATCTGCCGTTATCAGCGGTACTCAATAGCTTATTTAAACTTTTCAACAGATTATTAATCCTTTCATGAAGCCTTTCGGGATAATTCTCCAGACTAATATGCTCCGGGTCATCTAATGCTGATTCTATAAAAGCAATTTCATAAATAATTTCTTCTCTGAGCTTTTTAATTTCAGCGGATAAACTTCCCTTTAATTGATTGACAGAAGAGGCAAGCGCAAATTCATTTTGGGAATGAATCACATCAATGACAGCTTCCGCCTTAGACAAATCAATCCTTCCGTTTAAAAAGGCTCTCTTGGTAAACTCTCCCGGCTCCGCTATTCTGGCGCCATGCCTTAAAACAGTTTCCAAAATTTTCTGCATTACCAAAACACCGCCATGGCAGTTAATCTCTACAGTATTTTCCATGGTATAACTTTTGGGAGCCTTCATGACAGCTACCATGACTTCATCTACAACATATTTTTGCCAGTCTTCAGGTAAATCAACAGCTTCACCCTTAATATCCACAATATACCCATAATGAATCGTATGACTATCCACTTTATAAAGCTTTCTTTTTCCGCTTTTTGTACAAAAAACAGAATCAGCAACAGAAATTGCTTTACTTCCGCTGATTCTGATAATACCGATTCCTGAATCCGATAATGCAGTGGATATTGCTGCTATTGTATCCCTTGTTTGTATAATCATAAAGAATTCCTCATATTGCTTTTTTCTTTGTCCTTATTTTTCTGTTTTTCTCTTTTATCGAATTTCTCTTTTATTTTTTCCGATACTTTACACATCAACTCTATTATCATGTGATTTGTATAATATCCCATTGACACGCCTCCGTAACATGAATTAAATATATCGCAGTAAGTTACTTAGCATCAAAAACCCTTCCTGTGGGAACAAGAGTATCTTCATCACCCGCATAACCAGTCTGTATATATTCTACCATATGACCCTCACCGAGGTATTTATATAGAAGATATCTTCTCTCCCGATAATCGCCCTCCTCATACTCAAAACAATTATCAGACATATTACCATCCATTAATTTATAATATGCACCTACAAGGTCTTCAAAAGAAATAGGAGCACTGGATATTTTCATATCATGACTTTCATTCAGTCCTTTTACAAAAAGGATAGGATGCTGCCTTCCGTTTTGATTCTCATCACGCTGGGGAACCTTTACGGCATCACCGGAAGTATTATATCCATGGTCGGATAATACCAAAATAATAGAATTATCGTATACCCCAGCTTCCTTTAACTTATCCAAATATGCCATAGTAACCGTCATGGAGGATTCTATACAGGTATAATAATCTGCGTCTTCAATTTCATTGACATATTGGTCATATTTAAAGGGAACATGCGCCCCCATAAGATGAATCAGCTTAAACNTTTTATCATCTACATAAGTAATNTCATCCNTCTGTAANTCCTCATANAAAGNGCCATTGCTCCAAACAAACAATTCCTCATCCTTTGAGCCTAATTCCTGATATTTGATACTTTCGGGATTAAACCAGCAATAAGGCTTTAAGAAATAAGGCGCATATTTTATTCCTACCATTTTAATGATACGTTTATTAAATAAATCTCCGTCCCAGAGTGTAGATTTTGTATATGTCATATTGGCAAACTCGCCATCCATAACTCCTACCTCAAACTGAAGCTCATCATCATAAAAGCTTAAAGAATAACCCTGTTCTTCAAGATAATTAAAAAAGGGTGAATCACTATAAATTCTCAAAAGATAATCTTCATAGGGTTCTTTATTCTCAAACCACTCTCCGGAAACTATCAAAGGAAGGGAATGGTCCGTATAAGCATAACCGGACATAGCATTATTANAAAAAGTGAAATCAGNCATAGCTTCCTTATATTNANGANGCTTTTCCCACACCTGCCAGAAGCATTCCTCGTCAATGGCATCCAGCAATAATATAATAAAATTTGTATTCTTAGACATCTCAAACTGGTCGTTTTTTGTGAATTTCACAAACTGCTTTTGTTCAAATAATCCTCCGCTAATTCCAAGCACCGTAAGCGTACTTCCCAATACTAAAAATAAAAACACACTTACAAAAGAAATAATTGTCCTAAACTTCTTTGATTTCAAAATAAGGAGAAGAGCCAATATAATAATTGCAATAATCGCCCAAACTATAATACACTTAATATTTTCAGAACGGTAAAGACTCCAGTTAACCTGTGTTCCATCAAATGGAGGAAGACCCTTAACCATAAAATTACCTTGAATATAACAGGCAATAAAACAGGTAAAATAGCAATACAATGCAGTCGTATAAAGAAATTCTCCCAATAAATAAACCACAATAAATCCAAATAAACTAATTGCCAAAAAAAGTGCAAAATCCTTTATTAAAAAAGGAAACAACACATATGCATCGTACCAGAACTCACCCGGATTACTCAGATAAATTTCAAAAGGAGCAAAAAGAAATATCATAAAACATGCCGTTATTGATACAAAAATTGCCGGCTTTAAATTTGATATCATTTTACCCTTATTCCATCTTTTTTTTATCCACATACAAATTGTACCAATTGTACCCATTCTGTATTTCTCTCCTTACAAGCACATCAATTCTCTGACATTAATCCAAAAAATAACGCAATGCTTTTAAAAGTTTATTGTTATCTTCCCTTGTCCTTATGGCAAGGAGGACATATTATACTTTATACTATGTTATCTTACCTGACAAATCTTTAATAATCAAATTATACTTCAACAACAAATTCCTTGTAAGCTCTCTTGCACTCATTCCGTTCGTGATTTCCGCTAAACAATAATTTGCCTGAGAAGGAATGACTCTAAGACCCTTCACTTTTGCTAATTCATTTATCATCTCATGACGGACAGCCTTAAGCTTATCTAATGCGTTCTCATATTCCTTATTATATTTTTCCGTTATCTGCATATAAAACTCAGCAAAAGAATTGATATTCCAGATTGCCGTTTCTTTCTTTATCTCAGAAATTAATTCTTCATCCATCGAGAACAAAACACCCAGCCTTATTCCGGGAATTCCATAAGACTTTGAAATAGACTTTACGACTACCATATTAGGATATGAATCTAAAATATTCTCTT
>WFLY01000023.1 GCA_009177215.1 Bacillota bacterium | reverse complement strand
CAGCAGAATATAGATCAGGTCATTTTTCAGTATCCCAATGCTTAATGCCCGGTTAATCATCATTTTATGTTTCCTGTGTTTCTCTTTTTCATCCAGTTCCTTCTCTGCATCGCGGATGATGTCTTCCGCAAGGTTGCTGATGTAGATTGTACTGTAAATATCCTGTAGCAGCAGAAAACCAGCTTTGTTCCTGTGAAATTCTCCATCTGAAGGCGGTCTTTCAGTGTTTCATGTGCCGTTTCAATCCCCCATCTCATATGATACAGTTCTGCAATCTGCAGACGGTCAAAGGTTTCAGAGGGCAGGTTTGTGATCAGTACTTCTTCCCGGCCTTCTGGCAGCGGTACTTTAACCATCCGCAGGGTGATATGCCCAAGCTCTTCCATACGTCGGTCGGCATCCGTTTCTTTATAATGTCTGATTCGGCTTCTGTTCAGATGAATGTCCACCCATGTGTCTGGACCAGACAGAGCAGCCTGCTCTTTNTTNTAATCGCTGGATTTCAGACGCGCGAGGAATAAGATGCCTTTCTCCATCATCTGGATAAAGGCCGCAGTGGACGGGTATCCCCTGTCCATGACAACCAGAAACGGCTGGGAAGTGCCGATTGCTTCAGGCACACGGTCAATCTGTTCTTCTGCAAGACGCATTTCATCAAACTTACATTTACGGCAGTCACTCTCCAGAACCATGNTGCAGTATGGAAAAGGAGTAACGAAGAGATNGNTAATATTGAAGTAATCGGAGTAGATCATAGCTGGAGTCACATGAAGACCAGCTCCAGAGTATTTACGAACGGGATTGAACTTAAGCCGTCTCCGATATTCTACAAGAATGTTTTGGAGTATGAGGGAAAGTGTTACAGAAACAACTGTGTATCTGGCGGTAGGACTTCCTCTCACAAGATTTGGAGAAGAAAAGTAGACATTTATTGATTATCTGTCGAGGAATAAGGCATTATCTTTCCGCTATTCGGAAAAAGAATATTATATCACAATTGAGAAAGTCTCGGTATTCTCTCAGTGTTATGCTACGGTGGCTGATATCATTCTTACCTTTCAGGGGAAAGAGGTAGTTGTAGATATTGCTTATTGAATCGTGGATGTTATGCCGGTGATAAACAAAAAGCCTGACGATGCAAAATGTAACAGTTTACCGTATAGTCTGATTACTTGTATGAGAGACAGCAACAGAGCAAGCATCAAGCAGTTTATTTCTGAGATTGACGAGGGGATATTGAACACCATATTTGTTATCATCAAATTTTAATTCTTCAGGAGGAGGTAGTTGCTTTTACGAACCAGAAACTTAGAGAGTATGCTGAAATGATTTACAGATCATTAAAGGAGCAGGAAATTAATGTTCAGATAACACCGAAAACAGAAAATAATCAATTCTATTGAACATTTTTATTTGTTATGATATTATCTCTAATGGAGTATCTTGGCTTATAAGTACAAAAAACATCGGATTTTAGAAAATATTGAATGGAGAGAAAATGCAGTATATTGATATTATCCAAGAAAAAGTAGATTTACGTGAAGGAAAGGCTAGCATAGAAAAAATATTGNTCTTTTTATTTTTGGAAGATCATTTATCAACAAAAGTATTGGCTCGAAAAGTACTTTTGCCTATTCCGGTTGTAACAGCAATAAAAAAAGAAATGATTAGCCTTGGAATAGCTGTTCAGGACAGTGGTATAAAACTAAGCGCCAAAGGGAAAAAATATGTAGAAGATTGTCTTGGATACAAAGGGCTGAATATAGAAAAATTCAANAAATTGAAAAACGATTCATCTTATAGGGATGAAGTGATTGAGCAGTTGGTCAATAAATATTCAGAGATATATGAGCAAAGACCATCGGTTGATGTGATGATTGATCAAGCCAAAGCTACCATTGTAACTACATTTAAGCGTGCTATGTTGTCTCTTATAAATGATAGCATCATTCATAAGAGAATTCTTTGTATTGGCGATGATGATTTGGTTAGTATAGGCGTTGGTCTGTTACTAAAGGAGATATTTTATAGCCCGGATAATATTACTTCCGAAGTTGTGGCGCTGGATATTGATGAGCGTATCGTAAAATATATCAACGATGTTGCTTCCGAACAAGATATACCGGTAAAGGCCAATAAGATGGATTTTTGTAATCCGTTGCCGATTACATATATAGATTATTTTGATATGTTTTATACAGATCCGCCATATACGGAATCCGGGATGACACTGTTTTTGTCACGCGGTGTGAGTGCATTGAAAAAGGAAAAAGGATTAAAGGTTTTTCTTTCTTTCGGGCAAAAACCGTTAAATGAAACGCTTAATATTCAAAAAGTAATCAGTAAACACGGTTTGGTGATCAATTCCATATGGAAAGGATACAATGAATATGAAGGGGCTAGTTTACTTGGAAATGTCAGCCAAATGATTGTTCTGGAGAGTACCGATTATTTGAGGAATGTCATTATGGAGGTGGAAAAGTACTCTGAAGATATATATACTGCTGATTTCAGAAATCATGTTTCACAGTATAAATGCAAATCGTGTAAGCATATTTTTAAGGTTGGCAAGGGAGAAAAAATTTCTACAATC
>WFLY01000245.1 GCA_009177215.1 Bacillota bacterium | reverse complement strand
CTCACGAGAGTGGGCGGTATGATTTTGCTTGTGGGTTATATGGCATATTTCGTGTATTTGATACGGTAAATATTGCATAAAGAGGAATGGAAATGATATAATAAGCGTAGGTTGATGTAGAAAGCCTATGCTTATTTTGAGAGGAAGAAGCTATGAGAAAACAGGGTATATTACTGCCGATTTCCAGTATCCCTTCCGAGTACGGTATCGGAACCTTTGGCAGGGAAAGCTATGCATTTGTAGATTTTTTGAAGAAATCGGGGCAGAAATTGTGGCAGATTCTGCCGTTAGGACCTACAGGCTACGGTGATTCGCCTTATCAGTCTTTTTCTACCTTTGCGGGGAATCNTTATTATATTGANTTGNTAAAGCTGACGGAGGAAGGGTACCTCACAAAGGAGGAATGTGATTCCTATGACTTTGGGGATAACGAGCATTATGTGGACTATGAAAAGATTTACAAGGCTCGTTTTGCGGTTCTTAGGACGGCTTGGCAGCGGGCGAAGGTGCTCGGAGTGGAGAATCGTGGTGATTATGCGGAATTTGTCCAAAAAAACAGCGGATGGCTGGAGGATTACGCATTGTATATGGCTGTGAAGAAGGAATTTGGTGGCAGCAGCTTTTTAGAGTGGGATGATGACATCAGACTGCGCAGGCCGGAGACGTTGGAAAAGTATCGCAGGGAGCTTTCCGAAGAAATCCGTTTTTATAAATTCCAGCAGTATCTTTTTGCGAAGCAGTGGAAGGAATTAAAGGAATATGCCAACAATGCGGGTATTGAGATTGTGGGTGACATTCCTATCTATGTGGCGTTTGACAGTGCGGATACATGGGCAAACCCGGAGCTTTTTCTGCTGGACGAGGAGGGAGAGCCTATCGGTGTGGCAGGCTGTCCGCCCGATGCCTTTGCCGTTACGGGGCAGCTTTGGGGAAATCCTTTATACCGCTGGGAGTNTNATCAAAAGACAGGCTNCGCATGGTGGATGNNGCGTATCGCCCACTGCTATGAGTTGTATGACGTGGTGCGCATCGACCATTTCAGGGGATTTGACGAATATTGGTTTGTGCNNTACGGTGACCCTNCGGCGGAGCACGGTCANTGGGAANANGGANNGGGCTATGAGTTTTTTCNGNCTATGAAGGAGAAGCTGGGAGAGAAAAAAGNGATAGNNGAGGACTTAGGCTTTTTGACGGACAGCGTGATAGAGCTGGTAAAGCGCACAGGATATCCGGGTATGAAAATTATCCATTTTGCTTTTGACGGAGGAGCGGATAATATTTATCTTCCCCATAATTATGAGAGGAACTGCGTTGTATACACGGGAACCCACGACAATGAGACTACATGGGGCTTTATACAGACCCGTCCGCCCCATGAGAGAGGTTTTTTGGAACAGTATCTGAACAGGACCGGCGGGAAGGAGCTTACATGGGAGCTTATTCGTCTTGCGGTATCCAGCGTGGCTGACACTGCGATTATTCCCATGCAGGATTATTTGGGACTTGGCAACGAGGCGCGTATCAATACGCCGTCCACATTAGGTAATAACTGGAAATGGCGCATGGATAAGGACGCTGTGAGCGATGAGCTTGCGGAGCGGATTTGTGCCATGGCAAAGCTGTACGGAAGAGCATAAGAGGGTTGTATGATTTATTTAAAGCACTTTTCCTTTCCCGATGTGGAGAGAGAATATAGTTTTTTGATGGAACAAAAGAGAACATGCTACGATACCTTTTATCCCTTTCAGGTATTGTCCAAACATTCCCTGAGAATGCTGGATTTTGAGCCTGTTACCATTCTATATGGAGGGAACGGCTCGGGAAAGACAACCGCCCTGAATGTGATTGCCGAAAAATTGGGGATTGGGAGAGATACTCTATACAACAGGAGTAATTTTTTTGAATCCTACACGGATATGNGTAATTACGAAACAGGGGAGCATGTTCCAAGAAACAGCAGGATCATCACCAGCGACGATGTCTTTGATTTTGTACTGAATCTCAGAAGCCTGAATGACGGAATCAATCAAAAGCGTGAAGACTTATTTGAGGAATATCTGGAAGCCAAGTATTCGCATTTTCAGATGAAGTCCTTGGAGGATTATGAGCAGTTAAAAAAAGTTCATATGGCTAGAAGTAAGACCCAGTCAAAATATGTCCGCAATCATATTATGGACAATGTGCGGGAGCATTCCAACGGGGAGAGCGCTTTTCTTTACTTCTCCGAGAAGATACAAGAGAATGGCTTGTATCTTCTGGATGAACCCGAAAACAGCTTGTCTCCCCTGCGGCAGCAAGAGCTTTTGAAATTTTTGGAGGACTCGGCACGGTTTTTTGGGTGCCAGTTTATTATATCTACCCACTCGCCTTTTCTCCTATCCTTAAGGAGCGCCAAGATTTATGATTTGGATGAGGAGACGGTTGATGTGAAAAGGTGGACGGAATTGTCAGGTGTGCGTGCATATTATGAGTTTTTCAAGAAGTATGAGAATGAATTCTGACAATTTTTATTGATATACAAATAAAAATTTTTTATTGTTATACAAATAAGAATTATCACTTGACAGTCAATAAAAGTATTGGTACAATACAAGTACATATCAGGGAGCAATCTAAGCTGTTTCGGCGAGTAATCCCCCGTATGAAATAATTAAATATGGCGGATAAAGACCGAGCGGCATAGGTTTTCCGGCTGTGTTTCTCTTTTCCGCCGAAAGCGAAAAGGAGAAAACAAAAAGTATCATTGAGAATATGCTCAAACGGGGAATGGCTGACGAAGATATTTGCACTTTTGTTGAATGTGAGCGGGAGTTGGCTGGCAGAATTAAGTAGAGTATGGTGCTACAGCAATCATTTTTAACACAATACACAAAAGCAGAGACATTTCTTTTCCGCGAGCAATGAACCGAGCGGTAATGCTTGCAGGGATATTTGGCGAATACCGCGAGAGTATCTGATTGGAGAAAGTCTCTGTTTTTGCGTATTAAAACATATAGCTATACTTTAGTGAAAAAAATCAGAAGCAGGGTGAAGCGCCATATAGGAATTGTGGTATTCTTGGCGGTAGGTTACGTCCTCGTCAAACCAATCGGGCGGAACAAATGCTTCAGCAGCCTCTTTGCTGCCGAATTCAACCTCCGCCATAATCAGAGGGGCAAAAGGGGCGTCGAACACATCCAGCTCAATGGTTAAACAGTAATCTTCGGGAGGAGTGGGAAAGCCTTCCTTAAATCCCGGATTTTGCAGGGGAATCAGGTAGCGTTTTTTGGATATGATATTGCCGTCTGCCTTCTCTCGTAGATGATAATATGCTTCTTTGTTTAAAGCAAGGTTGCTTTCCTCTCTTGCCAACATCCCGCTTCCCTTGTAGGTTAAATAATATTCGTTATTCTCCTTGCGCACACGCACTACAGGGGTAGCGTTTAAGTAAGCCTGTTCAATATGGTGACAGGGATAGCTTTCCAAATTTTCAGGCAGGGATTTTATTGTAAATTTACGTTCAATTTCCATAGTAATCCTCATTTCTGCACAACGCATATCATTTGCATAAAGTTATTATATCACAATTCAAGGAAAAATTCTAGAAATATAGAGGGAAAATGTTACAAATGTATTGCTGTTTGTTATTGTTCAAACCGTACCAAAGGTTACGCTCNGGTAAGGATGCNGATTCCGGACGGACACGTCCGTGCATCAGACGCCTGAAGNTANAGTAACGAAAGCTGACTTAGNAAGCAGCNTGCCAANATTGATTGTGTTTTTAAGGTATATTATGGGAATAATACCTCACAGGGATACAACCGTGGTGATTGGCAGTAACAGTTCAGCTATGACTTGCATCAAATAGGCGTGGCGTGCTTGCACGGCTAAGACTATTTGGTGCAAGTCATGAGCGGAGCGCCTTCAAATGAAATAAAAGATGAGCCGCANAAGCGGCGTCAGATGCGAAGCAGCTGCTTTTATGAATGCAGAAGGCTGAACTGTTACGATTGGCATGAGCCTATTCAACAATTAATTGAAATATTTAGAGGAAATGTGTATACTGTCTTTATAGTATGGATAAGGTTGAAAGAAAATCTTTCGACCTTGGAGATAAAATATCGATACGGAAAGGGAAGGGATAAAAGATGAAGAAGATAGCAATTTTTTTTGCGGAAGGCTTTGAGGAGATAGAAGGCTTGGCAGTTGTGGATGTATGCCGCAGATGCGGAATTCACATTGATATGGTGTCCGTGACGGAGGAGAAGCAGGTGATAGGCTCTCATAATATCAAGGTGGAGACGGACAAGACGTTTTTACAGGTCAATTTTGACGAGTACGATATGCTGGTACTTCCCGGCGGGCTGAAGGGAACGCAGGGATTGGAGGCACATGAGGGGCTTATGGCACAGATTGATGCTTTTTATACATCGGGAAAATACATTGCGGCAATCTGCGCGGCACCCAGTATTTTTGGGCACAGGGGTATTTTAAAGGGGAGGAAGGCGTGCAGTTATCCTACCTTCGTGAGCCATTTGGAGGGGGCGCAGGTAACGGCAGGACCTGTGGAGATTTCAGACAATGTGATTACTTCAAGGGGAATGGGGACTGCCCTTGATTTTGCCTTGGCAATCTCCCGTGTGTTTGTGGGAAAAGAAAAAGCAGCGGAAACAGCTGAGCAATTTGTATATGAGATGTAGTATATGATGATAATGGAATATACGGGCTTACAGTCCGCCAAAATGCAGCTGCATATAGAACGGAGAATAATCACATGAAGAAAGCACTTATTACGGGAATTACGGGTCAGGACGGATCTTATTTGGCAGAATTTTTGTTGGAAAAAGGTTATGAGGTACACGGCTTGATACGCCGTACGTCCATCAGTAACACAGCTCGTATCGATCATTTGCTCCAGAAGAATCAAATAATACTGCATGGGGGAGACATGGCGGATTCCTCCAGCATAGTAAGGATTGTGGGTGAGGTCCGTCCCGATGAAATTTATAACCTTGCGGCGCAGAGCCATGTGCAGGTGAGCTTTGAGGCGCCGGAGTATGCGGGTGACGTGGACGCTCTGGGGGTACTCCGCATTTTGGAGGCAGTGCGTATGCTGGGGCTTACCGAGACCTGTCGTGTTTATCAGGCTTCCACATCGGAGCTTTACGGAAAGGTGGAGGAGGTTCCTCAGAGGGAGACAACGCCCTTTCACCCGTACAGCCCTTATGCGGTGGCAAAACAGTACGGCTTCTGGATTGTTAAGGAATACAGGGAAGCTTATGGTATGTTTGCGGTGAATGGAATTCTCTTTAACCATGAATCCGAGCGCCGAGGCGAGAATTTTGTCACAAGGAAGATAACACTGGCGGCAGGGCGCATTGCCTGCGGCTTACAGGATAAATTATATCTGGGAAACATGAATGCGCTTCGTGATTGGGGATATGCAAAGGATTATGTGGAATGCATGTGGCTGATGCTTCAGCATCATACGCCGGAGGATTTTGTGATTGCAACAGGTGTACAGCATACGGTAAGAGAGTTTACCACCCTCGCATTCCATTATGTGGGAATTGAGCTTGACTGGCAGGGTCAAGGAATGGAGGAGAAGGGAATTGATAAAAAGACGGGCAGAGTGTTGGTCCAGATGAGCAGGGAATTTTACCGTCCAACCGATGTAGTCAATCTTTGGGGCGACCCCACCAAGGCACGGACAGTTCTTGGCTGGAATCCGCAGAAGACAAGCTATGAGGAGCTTTGCAGGCTGATGGCAGAGCATGATTTGGCGTTGGCGATGAGGGAAGCAGCTATAAATGCAGATGCGGCAATACAACGGGGCGCAGCAGGTGCGGTCTGAGCCAAAATTGTCAGGAGTACAAGGCATAAGGAAAGAAAGGGAATCATGCCGATATGATGGATAAAAACGCAAAAATATATGTGGCAGGGCATAGAGGGATGGTGGGAAGCGCCATTTGCCGTGTTCTTGAGAAGAACGGTTATACCAATATAATTACCAGAACCCATAGGGAGCTTGACCTTTGCAGGCAGGAAGCAGTGGAGAGTTTTTTTGTTGAGGAGAAGCCGGAATATGTTTTTCTTGCGGCGGCAAAGGTGGGCGGCATTATGGCGAATTCCGAGTCACTGGCAGATTTTATGTATGACAATATGATGTTGGAGATGAATGTAATTCACAGTGCATGGCAGAATGGCTGTAAGAAGCTTTTGTTTTTGGGAAGCAGCTGCATTTATCCCCGCATGGCGCCTCAACCCATGAAGGAGGACTGTCTTTTGACCTCGGAGCTGGAGAAGACTAACGAGGCATATGCCCTTGCCAAGATTTCCGGTTTAAAATATTGTGAATTTTTGAACCGGCAGTACGGAACCGATTATATCAGTGTGATGCCGACCAATCTGTACGGGCCAAACGATAATTATCATCCTACCCACAGTCATGTTTTGCCTGCATTGATCCGTCGTTTTCATGAGGCGAAGGAATCGGGAGCAAAGGAGGTTGTGTGCTGGGGAACAGGCACACCGCTACGGGAATTTATGTATGTGGACGATGTGGCGGATGCCTGCCTATATCTGATGAACAACTATAGCGGTAACGAGACGGTAAACTTAGGAACTGGTAAGGAGCTGACCATAAAGGAGCTGACGCATCTGGTGGCAAAAACGGTAGGCTTTGAGGGAGAAATTAAATGGGATGCCACAAAACCTGACGGTACTCCCAGAAAGCTTTTGGATGTGAGTAAGCTGGAGAGTCTCGGATATCATTACACTACGGAGCTTGAGGAAGGCATCAGGCTTGCCTATGAGGATTTTTTAAATAATCCGATACGGGCAGAGCGATAAAAATATGCGGGAGGCTGTTTAAATTTAGTCTGCTAAAGCGAATAGGAAATACACTAATTATAAGTGCCTGATTTAGCGGGCAGGTGGGAGTTAGGATGAATATTATTTTACTTTCAGGCGGAAGCGGAAAGAGACTGTGACCCTTGTCCAACGATATCCGCTCCAAGCAGTTTATAAAAATGTTTCAGAATGAAGAGGGTGAGCTGGAATCCATGTTAATGCGGGTATATCGTCAGATTACCGCGGTTGACAGTGAGGCGCAGATTACTATTGCAACCAGCAAAAAGCAGGTCAGTGCCATTAAGAATCAGTTGAGCGACCGGGTCAATGTGTGTGGAGCCTGACAGAAGGGATACCATTCCGGCAGTCTGTCTGTCGGCGGCATATCTTTACTATGAAAAGAAAGTTTCTGAGAATGAGGCCGTGGTAGTTTGTCCGGTGGACCCATTTGTACAGGAGAGTTATTTTAAAGCGCTTAAGGAGCTTGCATATTTGGTGGAAGAGGGGAAATCAAATTTGACCCTTATGGGGATTGAGCCCACCTATCCCAGCGAGAAATACGGTTATATTATTCCGGCATCGGCGGAGACGGTAAGCACGGTGTCTACTTTTAAAGAAAAGCCGGATGCGGATACTGCCCAAAAATATATTGCGAGGGGGCGATTTGGAACGGAGGCGTTTTTGCGTTCCGGTTAGGATATATGCTGAAAAAAGCGCATGAGCTGATAAATTTCACGGATTATTGGGATTTATATCATAGCTATGCAGAGCAGAAGAAAATCAGCTTTGACTATGCAGTGGTAGAGAAAGAGTCCAAGATACAGGTGTTGTGCTATCACGGGGAGTGGAAGGATTTAGGTACATGGAATACTTTTTGCGAGGCGATGGATACTAATACATTGGGAAGAGTTACTCTCAATGAGACTTGTGAGAATACTCATGTAGTCAATGAACTGAACATTCCTATTTTGTGTATGGGCTGTAATAATATGGTGATTGCCGCAAGCGGCGACGGTATTTTGATTTCGGACAAGGAACAGAGCAGCTACATCAAGCCCTTTGTGGACGAGATGACAGGGCAGGCGATGTATGCGGAGAAGTCATGGGGAAGCTTTACGGTTTTAGATGTTCAGGAGGAGAGCATGACTATTAAGATTGTGCTTTTGCCCGGACACAAATTGCATTATCACAGCCATGAACATCGGGATGAGGTCTGGACGGTGATGAGCGGCAGGGGGCGTACCATTGTGGACGGCATGGAACAGGTGGTATATCCGGGGGATGTGATTACCATGGCGGCAGGCGTCTTGCAAAGGAATATGGAAAAGAGATTCCGCTTGAACCCTTGGCGGAAACATGGGAATGTTCCACGCACCCTGATGGACTCAGCACGGTTGCAAGCGGTATCTATCAGGGCAGAACCCTTGCCGAGGTTTTAAGGGAGCAGCCTCAGTGGCTTGGGAGCCATCCAAAAAGCGGTGCATGCCATTGGCGGCGGTGTGCTGCTGGCGGAGATTCAGGAATGCTCCAATGTGACCTATCGGCTTTATGACTATGACAGAATTGACAGGAACGGTGAGAAAAGGGCGCTTCATGTAAAGCAAGCTGTTCAGGTGCTTGATATGAAAGAGCAGCCTTTGGCGCGCAGGCAAATGCGGGTTATGAGGTATTAGCCCGGTTCGGCAAGCGAGATTTTGTGCCGCTGTGAATATTTTCAGGTGGACAGGGTGTTAGTGACAGGCGGTTAATACAGGTTTGTTACTTCCGGGTGGTTTGTAATAATGTATTAGGAGGTATTGGAGGAAGCGTATGAAGGAGTATGCCGGATATGCTAAGGAAATGCTGGAATTTATAGAGAAATGCCCCAGCAGTTTTCATGTAGTTGAAAATATAAAAAGGAATCTGCTGGGAGAGGGGTTTCTGGAGCTGAAAGAAAATCTGGAGTGGGAGCTTTCATGGGGAAAGGGATATTTTGTAATCCGCAATGATTCCTCCGTGATAGCATTTCGCCTGCCGTCAAAGGGAGAGGCTTCAGGCTTCCATATTGTGGCAGCCCACGGCGATTCTCCCACCTTTAAGCTGAAGGAAACACCGGAAATTCGAGTGGAGGAAAAATATATCAAATTAAATACCGAAAGGTATGGCGGTATGATTCTTTCCACATGGCTTGACAGAGCGCTTTCCGTGGCAGGGCGCGTTGCTATGTATGATGAGAAGGAAGAGAGGGTAGTGACAAAATTAATCAATATCGATAAGGATTTGTTGGTGATTCCTAACGTGGCAATCCACATGAACCATGACATAAATAAGGGGGCGGAGTATAATCCTCAGTCGGATATGCTGCCCTTGTATGCGGATTGTGGAGAAAGCAATGACAAGGGTTCCCTGCAAAAGAAGATTGCCGAGGCAGCGGGCGTGAAAGCAGAGAATATTTTGGGGCAGGACTTGTTCCTGTATGTGCGGGAAAAGGGCAGAATATTGGGCGAAAACGGTGAGTTTGTGCTGTCGCCCAAATTAGATGATTTGCAGTGCGTTTATGCCTCTATGAAAGCCTTTACGGAAAGCAAACCTACAGACTATATCAATGTCTGTGCGGTTTTTGATAATGAGGAGGTGGGAAGCGGAACCGGTCAGGGAGCGGATTCCACCTTTTTGGAAGATATTTTACGTCGTATTACAGGAGGGCTTTCAGAGGAGGGAAGCAGATATTTACAATGGGTGGCGGACAGCTTTTTGATTTCCGCAGACAATGCCCATGCAGTACATCCCAATCATCCGGAGAAAGCAGACCCCACCAATCGCCCCTATTTGAACGGTGGCATTGTAATAAAGTACCATGGCAGTCAAAAATACACCACGGATGCAGTTTCTGCCGCTTATATGAAGAACTTGTGCAGGCGGGCACAGGTGCCTTGTCAGACTTATGCAAACCGTTCCGATATTTTAGGCGGCTCCACCTTGGGAAATATTTCTACCTCTCATGTGTCTGTTTCAAGCGTAGATATCGGACTGCCACAGCTTGCCATGCATTCCGCAGTGGAGACGGCAGGAACAAGGGACACGGCTTATGGAGTTAAGGTGTTTCAGATATTCTTTTCGGCATAAATATCAAATTGACCGTATATATATTTGGAAAATAATAAGTTTTGGGCTATACATGAATCAAAAATTAGAGAATTTACTCAATCTGGCGTTGGAGACATCGGAGGAAACCAGAGAGCTTACGGAGGATTTAAATGTAGGTTTTGATACAAACACTAGGACATGGGAACTGATTGTGAAATATCACGGCAGTCTGGCTCCTCTTGAGAGCTTAGGGATTGTGGTGGAATACCTAATTGCCGGTTATGCTATTTTGACGGTACCGCAGCAGCTGGTGGAGGAGGTATCCGACTTTGAACAAATTGAATATGTGGAAAAGCCAAAGAGGTATTTTTACTCGCAAATTGGGCCTGCGGATAGAGCCTGTGTGGCACAGGTTACTATGCGTGAGCCTTTTTTAAATGGAAGAGGTGTACTGTTAGCGGTGCTCGACTCGGGGGATGGTGTCATTATAGTGTTAAGTTGGCAGGAAAGCAGTAAAATCAAGGATTTTCACTGAGGCAGTCCTGCAAAAAAAGACCGTATAAAAGTCTGTTTCACGAAAGAATGAGACCATTTTGGAAGAGAAACAATCAGTCTTGCAATTATTTGACATCAGCTCATTGAAACGCTGGGCAGGAACGGTATCATGTTCAGGAATAGGACAATCCGATGCCTACATATGATGAGTAAGGAACTGTTCCTAAGAAAGGGGCGGGCGAATATGATTCCCACAATTGAAGAATTACAACAAATGAAGGAGACAGACATTCGGGAAATTGACATTAGTCAGCTAAAGGATATAAGTGAGATACAGATTGATAAAAAACAATCACCTGACAGCCGAATCAGAAAATATCTGGAACAGGTGCATAATCCTTATTTTATAAGATCGGGGGAATATGTGCTGAAGTTTAAGTATTCGGACAACGGAAGGAGTATTGATGACTGTTTGGCGGAGTATGTTTCAAAATTGACAAAAATTCAGTGTTAAAGGCATTTTTTATGGGGAGGAACGCGGATGGAAGAGAAAAAGCTGTACAATGCAGGGATTTATCTTCGCTTATCCCGTGATGACGCTGCTTCCGGAAGCGGCAGGGGAACGGGAGAAAACAGATTGGAAAGCAACAGCATAAGCTCCCAGAGAGAGCTTTGCCGCTCATTTATCCGAAACAGGCAGGACATGGTGATATATGATATTTACGTGGATGACGGTTATTCGGGAGCAAATTTTGACAGGCCGGAGTTTAAGCGGATGATGGAGGATGTAAAGGCGGGAAATGTTGATTGCATTGTTGTAAAAGACTTATCCAGATTTGGACGAGATTATATTGAAGCCGGGCGGTTGATACAAAAAACCTTCCCGGCTTTTCATGTGCGTTTTATTGCCATTACGGATTCTTTTGATTCTTTAACGGCGGATGATAGCGAGACATCCTTGGTGCTGCCGGTCAAGAACTTTGTCAATGATTCTTATTGCAGGGACATTTCGGGGAAGGTAAAGAGCCATCAAAGGGTCAAGCGGGAAAAAGGAGAATTTATCGGGGCATTTGCCGTTTACGGCTATCGCAAGGATGAAAGAGACAAAAACAGACTGGTGCCGGACGACTATGCGGCATGTATTGTGCGGAATATCTTTGACTGGAGGATGAAGGGCATGAGCAGTCTGGCGATAGCCGAGAAATTGAACGAAACGGGGATTTTGTCTCCCATGGAATACAAGAGATTGAAAGGAGTAAATTTCACGACCGGCTTTGCCACTCATGTAAGCGGAGCATGGTCGCCGGTGGCTGTAAAACGGATTTTGGTCAATGAAATTTACACCGGAACCATGGTACAGGGGAAAAGCGAAAAGATTAATTATAAGATAAATAAGTGCAGGGAGAAGCCAAAAGAAGAATGGGTACGGGTGGAGAATACTCATGAGGCAATCATAACAAAAGAAGATTTTGATACCGTACAGAAGCTTCTGCATACGGACAGCAGGGCTTCGGCAGGGCAAAACAAAGCACATTTGTTTTCCGGTCTGCTGTTCTGCGGAGATTGTATGGAACCTATGGTACGCAGGGTAAGTCGTTATAAGGGTATTACGCGGGTATACTTTATCTGTCAGACGAGGAATAAAGGAAGAGGCTGTACCAGACACAGTATCCCGGAGGAAGAATTGGCGGCTGCTGTTTTTTACGGGCTTAAGGCACAGGTAAGCCTTCTTTCAGATGACGAAAGAGTGGCTTCTTATGTGGAGGGAACGGAGGTTGGATTTGAAGAACCGGCACAGTTTGACAGGGAAATTCTACGGCTTCGCAGGGAGGAAGAAAAATATTTGGCGCTGCGAAGCGGCTTGTATGAAGATTTAAAAGAGGGTGTGATTACTCAGGAAGATTTTTACTGCTTTCGCGGCATTTATGAGGAGCGGTATGCAAAGGTGCAGGAGGCAATCGGAAGGCAGGAGGAGCTGGTCCGTTCCCTGTTTAAGTCAGGCGTTGCCTGCGGAATCCGTCTGGAACGTTTTAAGGAGGCATTGGAGATTACGGAATTATCCCGTGATGTGCTGCTTTCTTTTGTGGAGAGAATCCTCGTTTACGAGGGAAAGCGCATTTGCATTGAACTGAAGAATAAAGAACAATTTAACAAGGTTGTGATGCTGTCGGAATATGCCGGCACAAGGACTAAAAGACAGGGAGAAAAATGTTTTTAGCACCGGACGGAAGGAGGGAGGAATAAATGTCAAGGATTCCGAGAGAAAACGGACAAGGACGAATCTCCATATGTGATTGCGTGGAAACGGAAAAGAGCAAAAAGTGTTATTCTGTAGGTATTTATGCCAGATTGTCGGTTGACTGCAGTAACGAAAAGAATGAGTCTATAGAAACACAGATAGAGATGGCAAAGGGTTTTATGGAGCGGCAGCCGGATATGGCGCTCTTTGACTGTTACAGTGATTTGGGAAGGTCCGGAACCAACTTTGAGAGGGAGGGATTCAACAGGTTAATGGCGGATGTGCGGCTGCGGAAGGTGGATTGTATTATCGTTAAGGATTTTTCCAGATTTGGCAGGAATTATATAGAGACAGGGAACTATATTCAGAAGATTTTTCCGTTTCTGGGGGTAAGGTTTATTTCCGTAACCGACAATTTTGACAGTCTTTTTGCAACGGGAGACGAGCTGGGAATCAATTTAAAAAATCTGGCAAATGAAATGTATGCAAGGGATATTGCGGCGAAGGTAAAAAGCTCCCGGAGGATGCAGTGGGAAAAGGGAAGCTATACGGGAGG
>WFLY01000095.1 GCA_009177215.1 Bacillota bacterium | reverse complement strand
CAGAGTACAATACCCAATGTTGGATTATCGTCTGCGCCTTTCTTTAACTCATCGTACATGCGAATATACATATCCATCTGCCCTACATCCTGATGTGTAATCTTGTCCGTTTTCAAATCAATCAGGACAAAACACTTCAAAATGTAATTGTAAAATACAAGGTCTATAAAATAATCCTCTTTCTCTGTCTTTATATGCTGCTGACGGGCTACAAAAGCATATCCCTTTCCCATCTCCATCAGAAATTTCTGAATATTAGAAATAATGCTGGTTTCCAAATCCGTTTCTGCATAGTCTGTATTTTGCGCTAAACCCAAAAATTCAGCTACAACAGGATTTTTGATAAATTCAAGCTTATCATTCTGGAAATCGGAAGTCTTTTCAAGCATTTCCTGTTCAATCAAATCTTTATGTTGAGACTGTAATATGCGGTAGTAATATTGTGTGTTGATATTACGCTGTAAAGTGCGGACACTCCATGTCTGCTCANATGCCTCTTNNNCATACCAACTACGNNCNACNGANTCNGNCANCTGNAATAATGCANGATAATGNGACNACGAAAGCCGTATATGAGATTGTCGACACGCTGTGTCGACAATCTGGGGAAACTCTTTATAGAAACGCAGACAGTGATAAAGATTACTGCGATCATAACCTTTTCCATATTGCGTTGTTAGTTCTTTGGACAATTTTTTTATGATATTGGCACCATACTCAGCGCGGTCTGAACCGTCAATCTCTTCCTCCGCTATCCGATAACCAATCAGCCAGTTTCTTTGCGACAGGATTGTATCAACTGCATGATAGGCTTGCCGTTGGGATGTTTCTATAATGTTTTGTATATCTGTTAATATATTTTCTGATTTTTGATATATGCTCATAATATCAGTATTTTCAGTTTTTATGGGTTCATTCATGATTTACTTTACCTTTCATATGTTGATATCACACATTAATATTTCAATATGTCTATGTTATTTAAAATTTGTTAATTTATAATTTTGTACCCAACCTGAACAGTAATTTCCATTTTCGTCTTCCCAATCAATTTTTACCCACTTTTTATATTTTTGAGACACTGTTACAACTTGTCCTATATTAAGATGCCCTATTACTCGCGAGGAACAATCTGATTTAATATGTGGCATTACATCATTTTTTACAACAATACGGTATGACATTGCATTTAGCATTTCAGCACTTATTTCTAAATCATTCACATAATAATTGTTTACTTCAGCGGTTGTATTATATGTATTAGAAGGCTTAGTGCTTACCAGTGAATAAATAGAAATAAAAAATCCTATAATCGTAAAACAAAAACCTATCCAATCTCTTATACTTTTAACATATTCCTTCTTATCACTTACCTCAATATTTTCCCTTTTTTTAGGCAATTCAGCCTCTTCATCAGCTAGGTATGCCTCTGTAATTTGTTCTGTTATGACATGAACATCAAATGGCTTGTTGTAATCATATGCTTTTAATGTATCCTGCATTATTTTGGTCAATTTTGCATAATCATATTGTTGTAAAAATTTGCGCATATCTCTATATGATACATCCATTCCCTTCGCAAATTGTACCAAATTGTTTGATATTTCTGACAAATTTCCAAAGCCTTGCATCATTTTCATTGATTCTCGTAATTGTTTTGTTATTTGCGACGACATTTCTATAAACTCGCGTTGATTCTGCATCAATAAAGTCGAATCATAGACTTTTGCGATATTTCTAACCTGATCATTCATTCTTGTTATAGATTCTCTAACTTCCGCAGTTATATCAAGACTTAAAATGGAATTTCTCATAATCTCTGAAATTCTGATAAATGNATCATTTATATTTGACATGAGTATAACCTCTTTAAAAATTTATTTTGCTTCCTTTTTCCCTGTAACAACTTCATCAATAAGTGATTTTTTGTATAAAATAATTTTATCAATTATTTTTTGCTTAACTTCAATCGCATCATCAATAACTCTACATTTCTTATCAAGGAAGTCAGCAATTTTCTTCTGTTCATCAATATGAGGTGCGGGGATTCTTAATTGTTTTAAAGCATCTCCCGGCAAATGTGCAATAGTTGCTTTTTCAGGAGAAGTTCCAAAACAATCATTCTTTGCCATGCAAAATATAACATAATATAAAAAATTAACATTTCCGCTATCTTTTTCTCTTTTCCGAACACGATGCAGTGCCTTTTGATAATAAATCCCCTTTGGAAAAATATCTGGAACAATCGCACATTTTCCGATTTCTCCCCTTCACATATCATCAAATCATCTGGTAAAACCGAATATCTTTCAATCTCATCATCTTCAAAATCCATTTCGTCAAGGTTATCAATATTGATGTTTCCCCATTCAACATCCCCATTTTTTATATACGGATGCAGGTGTTGTCCAGTTATTTTTTCATATCTAGCATTTTCCCCAGCATTGCAGAATAATCCCAGCATAATTTATGTATACTCCAATCCCTAGGCATCTTCCCAATCCACTCAATTCCGCTATCCTTCATTTCTACATCAAGATTTAATCCCTTTGTTATTGTTTCAGTAATTATAGATTGTTTGTATGCTCTAAGTTTTTCAATAATCTCCTGTTGCTTAACAATAATATCATCTATTTTTGTACATTTTTTATCAAGATAATTTGCTATGCAATTCTGAGTATATGTTGGAATAGATACGATCGGAATTACTGACAAATCCTTTGCATTTAACGCACTTCTAACCCCATCGCCACCAAGACGATTGAAAATTTCATTGTAGTACAAAAACATAAACCAGTAGTAATAAAATCTATTATCTTCGGATTCGTTTGTTAAAACTATATATGCTGGTGACACCAAACCAGTATATGAAGATAACCCAACACGACTTGTCCTTATATTTTCAAGGTCAATCAATTTAAATACAAGTTCATTTTCCCGAAGAATTTGATAACCTTCAAATTTTTCAGGCTGTAAACCCTCACTATCCTCTTTGCTTCGCTTTATAACTCCATTCATAGTTAAGGCAAGTCTTTCATAATTATCAACTTTATTACCGACTACTCACTTTACATTCCGGAAAAATCGTTTTGTTGGAACAATTTCCCAATCCTTCGGTATCTCCCCAATCCATTCAACCCCGCTATCCTTCATTTTCCTCATATATCAAAAATCTCTTGCAAGCTACCTTCCAACTCCTTTTCCAGTTCCAATATCTCCGCCATAATCTCAACAGAAGGCTGTGTTGCTTCATATTTATAAAAATACCGCGTAAATGGTATTTCATAACCTACTTTAGATTTCTTTTCATCAATCCATGCATCCGGCGCGAATGGTAAAACCTCGCGCTTAAAATAAGCCTGTATAACTTCTGTCAATGGTACATTTTCCGCATCGCGCAGTGAAGTATCCGGTTGCTTCTTCCCATTTTTTAACACCAATTCACCATCCTCGCTACGCAAAGGTCTCTCTACAGTAATCTTTGTATATCCAAAATCATCATTATTAAAAATCTTGCTGATTTCTGTTTCACGAAAATCCCCATAAACCTGCGTGATTTCTGTAATAGCGCTTTCGGGGATATCATTTCTTTTATTTCCAAGAGCTTTTCTGCGTTTTTCATACAATCCGTTTGCATTGATTAGCTGCACCTTGCCTTCCCGCTTTGTGCCTGCTTTCTTATTGGATAATACCCATATGTAAGTAGCAATCCCCGTATTATAGAAAATATCATTTGGCAGGGCAATGATAGCCTCAAGCAAATTATTTTTCAGAATTTATTTTCTGATATCGGAAGATCCGCTGCCCGCGTCACCTGTAAAAAGCGGCGAACCGTTATGAATGATCGCAATCCGGCTTCCACCGTCACGAGGTTCTTTCATCTTGGAAATAGCAGTCATTAAGAAAAGCATCTGGCCATCTGATGCGGCAGGAAGTCCCGCGCCAAAACGACCTGCAAATCCGCGCTTTGCCTCATCCTCAACTACTCTCTTTTCATTTTTCCATTCCCGTCCAAAAGGAGGATTCGATATAATATAATCAAATTTCTGTCCTTCAAACTGGTCATCAGAAAGTGTATTTCCATCCTTGATAAAATCTGCATTATTACCTTTTATCAACATATCTGCCTTACAAATTGCAAATGTCTGGTCGTTCAATTCCTGACCAAATGACATAAGCTCTGTAGCAGAATTCAATTCATGCAGATATTTTTCATATCTTGATTTATTCCTTGTCATTTTTCTGTTCATCCAGCGTCCCCATCCTGATTTTCTCTTCTTTCTGCTTTGCTACCAAATTAGTATTTTCAGTAATCTCCACTTTGGATATTGGTGAATCAATAACTATAGGTTTATCTAAAGCTGCTGTAATTTTTCCTATTTTCAATGATTCACTCAATTCTGATGAAATATTTATTCTCGACGATAATGGTACCACCATCTCACTCATACGTTTAGCTCCCCGTAATAATCCCTCATTATCTATAGTTAATCCGTTACTTTTCGCTAATGCGGATAATGTTGGTGCAACTTCCTGTGCACTAGAAATAGGATGACTTATATCTGTCAGATTGCCAAATACACTGCCTAAAGCATTTACTGCACTAAAAGCAGAGTCTGAAACCGAATACAAACCAGTTGTTTTGATTGCATCCCCTGTAATTTTTAATCCACTTAACAAAGCTTCTGAATTTAATTTAATACTATATGGATATGACTTAATTCCTGCAGAAAAATTTTCTCTTTCAAACGCATCTGGCTGTTCCTTCTGAATTACTTGTTGTGCAACAGCTTCCACAGCTTCCGCTTCTTCAACAGTAATATCAAGCGTATCTATTATTTCTATACACTCATCAAATGTCGTGGTAAATAATTTTATCAATTCATTTGCTTTTTTAAAGTCTGCTTCATTTATTGGTTTTCCATGAGCTACCTTATTTCGAATATCGTAAAGTGAACCCCAGTCTTTTGAAAACTTATTCGGTCCTTTAACGCTTAACTTATCTGAAAAATACCGGTCCCAATTATTCTTCGGTTCATATTCATTAGACATTTTTCTTATAGCATCTGCTGTCCGTCGCTTCACCTTCTCTTTGTTTTCTCTTTTAGGTTCATCATCTTCCTGTTTTT
>WFLY01000203.1 GCA_009177215.1 Bacillota bacterium | reverse complement strand
AGCATTTTAAATTGTTTGAGAAAGCGGTAGAAATATATAGTGATACTTCTACAGAGGGAATAAGCGACGGGGCCAAACGAGAAAGAGAAAAGGTAGAAGAATGTAAGTTATGTGCGGTATGCAATGGCTGCGCAAATAAATTTTATGATAGCGTTTATGAAAGAAATATTACAGAGAAAAGGTTACCGAAGGATTTAGAGGAATATTTTGAGGCGCTGCCTCAAATGTTTTATTATCAAAAGAGTATGCAGCATAAAAGAAAGCGTATGTCGCAAGATAATACATTACTTTTGCTAAAAGGTTTTTCTTCTTCTACTCCTATGATTTATTCGGCAGCGTTTGACGGAGAATGCGTGGGCGGCGGTTTCTATTTGAACTATAAAGGGATTGGCATTGTGATAGATCCGGGCATAGGTTTTGTATCTTCTATGCACAAGAATGGTATCTATATTGAAGATATAGATGTTGTTATAATTACGCATGACCACCTGGACCATAATGCAGATGCTGAAAAGATATCGTCATTGGCACATGATTTGAACGTACATAGACGGAAACAAAACAGGATAGTGCGAAGTGTTTTTAAATTAGAATCACCTGCTCAACATGAAATTACTTGGATTGGCGATGCCGGCACGAGAGAAAAGTTAAAAAAGAAAATACCTAAGATGAGGGCATTGAAAGATTTTGTTAATACAAAGGGGAAGCAAATTATTAAAGGAGAAAAAAGGATTAAATTATCCGCAATTAGAACAAAACATATAAAAGACAGCGAGGAATCGTATGGATTAAAAATTACAACGGAATATGACGGTAGATATGTTGCTATTGGTTATACATCGGATACGGCATATTTTGATGAATTATGTTATTTTTTTGAAAAACAGGATATCTTAATCTTTAATGTTAGTGATTTGTANAGGAANGNTGTACGTGGNATTAAGGATAAAAGTGGACATTTGGGTTATAATGGCAGCATAAAATTATTAAAACATGTTGATTTTAATATTGGGATAGCTTCCGAATTTTGTTGTACAAATGGAGATTTTCGTTTGGATTTTATAAAGACAGGTAGAAAAGAAACAAAGGACGACATGGAGAAATGTATTTTACCCGGCGAGATTAGTTTGAGAATTTCTTTATCGGATGATTCAATTGAATGTTC
>WFLY01000104.1 GCA_009177215.1 Bacillota bacterium | reverse complement strand
AGATATTGTCTGTCTCACTGGAGGAATCACATGCAAAAGCGCCTTCCCCGCCATTATCAAAGACCTGTCGCACCTGACCTGCAGCATCCTGATCAATCATACCAGTCTCTGTCAACATGTCAAGAAGATGTCCTTCATAAACCGTACCGTCAGAACTGGCAATTACTCTGCCGTCGGTTGTGCACAGGAATACCCGCGCCTCTCCTCCGAAATACGTGGTAGTGAGCATGCTTCTCAAATATTCCTCAGCCAGAAAAGCTCCCCGCAGTACACCGATAATCTGGTCATTAAAGCGGACGGGTGCATAAAAACATGCCATTGTCTCATCAAAAAAGTGGGGAGCAAATATGATCTCTATGCTACTGTTTCCGCTGATACCGTCAGTATAGAACCCCCGCTCCGTCACATCGGCGCTCCGTCTGTCGGAGGAATAGTCCACACCGTTAAGATCCGTGAACATAATGGCATCAAACTGGGAGTTTTCTTCCATTTTTTCAAGCATCTGTGCCGTGATCANNGGCTCNGTCANNCNTTCTCCCACAAANTATGCATAGGTNNTGATCCGNCNNAGNGCATTATTCAGTTCGTCNTNGATCTGNNCGGACTTCANNCNNGCNGAGTCCGCCGCATAATCTCTGTTCTGCTCCTCCGTCCGTCTGCTGTTCCGTGCCGTAAACCAGAAAAACAAAAGGATAATGGCTACTAAAAGGAAAACAGCATAAATAATCTCCTGTAAAGGTTTTTTCTTTTTCATATGTAGTTCCTCTCATATCTTTCAATCTAAAATACATGTCTCTGAGTTTTGTGCTGCAGCTGACACCAAAAACCAGCCCATTTTAATATAGTAAGTATATCATTTTGGCAATAAAAAGACAACTTATTTCCATTACACGCAATTTTTCCTCCCACAAGAATCAGTATAGGCAGCCGCTGTAGTCTTCGCACGTATAGTAAAAAAATCAGACCTTTCTCTTTCTAAAAAAATCAAGTCGGCAGGCTGTCTGCCACGCACAGCGCTCCCCAGCCCACTCTGTCATTAGGATACACTGTCTCCCCCCGCACCGGTCTTGCACCTTTTCGAAGGTATGCCTTTACCTTTTCCCCATACAGGAAAATATCGTTGCCACGCACAATTCCCCACTCCATTAAAAGCGCCGCACTGCCGCTCACTATAGGCGTCGCAAAGGAGGTTCCCGTCACGGACGTATAGCCGCCGTAAACGTCAGGCGCAAGAATTCCCACCCCCGGCGCCACCAAATCCGGCTTGGCAAGCCCTGCCGCCACAATTCCTATTGTCCGCTCACTGTCTGCATAGCCTCTGCCCGAAAAATCTGCGTAAGTATCATAGACGCTGTCATAAGCGCCAACAGTAATCACCTTTGCGGCAGTAGAGGGAATCGTCAATGTAACCTGCGGAGTCGGTCTGTAAAATCCCGTTCTCTGATTTCTCACGGCACTGCCTGCCAAATACATATAATATTGCCCCGACACTATGACCACGGGTTCAATCAGAATTGTCCATACACCACTATTAATATAAGGTCTGCCGCGAGGTATCATATCCAGATAAATTTCCTGCACTGTTGCATAAGGTGCAGGTTTCCCCAGATACACCAAAATCTCAGTCTGCTCCAAATTAATAGTGTATTTTCCTCCCTCAATAGCAGTGGACAACTGCGCCTCCTGTCCTGACGGGGAGCGAAGCGTGAGCATGTAGCTGTCACTATAATTTTTCCAAATCTGCACATTTAAGGTTCTCTCATACTCGGCAACCGCAAGCTCCACTCTTCTGTCAGTCACCACATTTCCGGTAATATGCCCGGAAGAATTCCCTTCATTCCCACTGCCCACACAGATGACCGTTCTGCCGATTTCTGCGGCATTATCCAAAAAACGCTCCAAAAGAGAGCTTCCGTCATGGGCGCCATAGCTATTGCCAAAGCTCAAATTAATAACCAACGGCATCTGCAGCTCATTTGCTTTTTTCAGTACATATGTTACTCCCCGCATAATCTCCGTAGTACGAGGAAAACCATCTGTGTCCGGCACCCCCAGCTTCACAATCAAAAGGTCTGTTTCGGGCGCCACACCCCTGTATATTCCCTCCGTATCAACACTTGCCGCAGCAATTCCTGCTACCGCGGTTCCATGCCCACTTACGTCTCTGCTGGGCACAAGTTCAAACTGCTCTCTCTCCGAATTTGCCCTAAGTGCCTGATTAATCTGCTCTTCACTAAATTCTGCCCCTACGGCAAACCCCTCCGGCGCATTCCCTTGTAATGTCTGATCCCACAAAAATTTTATACGCGTATCACCGTTTCTTTTTCTGAAATCCATCCTTCTATATTCTATTCCCTCTCATGTCAAATAACTGCAAACACGGTATTAGCAATTTTCTAACATGAACTCAAAGATTTTGCGCCGCTTTCAGACCAGACAATCACTCCGCCTGTCAAATAAATGTACCGAAACTGCTTTTCCAATGTTAAATAACTGCGCCTTCCTTTCAACCAAAAAACTTTTACCGGTCTATCTCAAATCCGTATTAAAACGCCCTTAGCTTAAATATGCAATTTGGAAACAAAAATAGGGCTGTGTACCAAAGTAACACAGCCCTACAACTTCCATATTTAATATTTGCCAAAATCGTCTCCAAGTGAAATAATCTGCTCATTAGGAGTCGATACAGAACTCTGGTAAGAACCCTTATAAGTAGAAGCACCGCCTACACCCAAGTTGTAGATGGAAAGCATATCACGCATTCTGGACGCCTGATTTGATAATTCCTCACTTGCTGCCGCACACTGCTCACTGGTAGCGGAGTTGGTCTGTACTACCTGAGATACCTGTGATATTGCCTGCTCAATCTGTGCCACTGCAGTTGCCTGATAATTAGAAGATTCTGCAATTCCATTAATGATTACTTCACTCTGATGAACTACATTAGCTATAGCCTCCATAGCTCTTGCTGTATCATCCGCAATCTTGCTGCCAACGTTAACCTTATTAATGGAAGCCTCAATTAATTCAGCTGTCTCTGCTGCTGCTGCCGCACTCTTAGCTGCAAGGCTTCTAACCTCCTCTGCAACAACCGCAAAGCCTTTTCCGGCCTCCCCTGCTCTTGCTGCCTCAACTGCCGCATTCAGTGCAAGGATATTGGTCTGAAAAGCAATATCATCAATAACCTTAATAATCTTGGATATACTTTCAGATGATTTGTTGATGTCCTGCATAGCATTTATCATCTGTTTCATCTGCTCATTACCCTCTTTTACATCTTGGATCGCATTAACAACCAAACCGGAAGCCTCATTCGCCTGCTCAGCATTCCTCTTTGTTTNCTCTGCTANTTCATCNNTAGATGCCGTAATCTCCTCNNTTGCACTTGCCTGCTCTGTAGANCCCTNTGCCAATGCCTGACTGGCACTTGCNACCTGAGAGGAGCTGATGNTANCCTGTGAACCTACATCAGTGATGTTAGTCATTACACGAAGGTTATCATCTACCAGTTTTTTCAGAGAAAGTCCTAATATATCATCACTTGATCTGGGAACCACATTAACCGTCAAGTTACCCTGTGATACTTCTTCCGCAACCTTTGACTGATACTTAATATTATCAACTACCTTTGTATACTCATCTACCAATAAGCCAAATTCATCATTGTTAAACTTGGTCATATTAATGTCCACACGCCCCAGCGCAATCATTTTTGCCGCTTCATATAATTGATTNNCATTCTTTTCTNTTGCCTTNATTACAGATATCGCAANAAGCACAGANATAATTACGGACACTATTACCAAACCAGCAGTNAANATATTTGCATTCCTCAGGAATGTCTCTGAATTAGAAGCGCCAGCCACTGCCTTTGTCACCAACTCACCGAAGAATACATTGATAATCATCAGTACGCACGGAACTGCAAAACCCAGAATTGTTTTTGTTTTCATCTTCNTGTTTTTCATATTCATACCTCTCATNCTTCTTCAATAATCATATCATTTACTTGCTCAACAACTGACAAATCCTCATCATTNAGCANTTTATCGNNATCCAGCAGTAGCTTGACAGAATCACCAACCTTACCAATGCCATACACATATTTATTCTGTACCTTATCGGTACGTCCAATTGCAGGCGGCGGTAAAATGTTTTCCTCTTTAATTTCAACTACCTCTGCTATTTTCTCTACAATCAACCCTATCAGCATTTCTTTTACATTAATGACGATGATACAGGTTCTGTCATTATACTCAAAAGGTTTCTGCTTGAATCTCAGCCTTACGTCAATGACAGGAATAACCTTTCCTCGCAAATTAATCAGACCCTTAATATAATCTTCTGTTTCCGGAATCGCCGTAATCGTCTGAAATTGAATAATCTCACTTACATATTGAATTTTCAGTCCGAAATACTCGTTTCCGGATTTAAAGGTCATGTACTTACCCTTTTGTTCATCGCGCTCATTTAATCCGGACTGAGAGTCCTGAGTCCTCTTTATCATATCGCGCATCTCATCCATATACCCTATTACTCCTTTCTATCATTTATTCTACTAAACCGCCGGCATCTAATATCAGCGCAATGCTTCCGTCACCAAGCTGCGTACAACCGGATAAACCTTTAACCTTCTTTATATAGGAGGGGATTGGTTTCACAACAATCTCTTGTTCACCGATTAACTTATCTACAAAAAGACAGACCTTTCTTTCTTCTATTTCAAGGATCAGCATAACTCCGTCTTCCACAGATTCTTTATAGCCCTTCATTCCATACCATTCACCCAAGCGGATAACAGGGAAGCATTCGCCGCGTATCATAATATATTCATCACCGTTCGGCTCATGAATCATCATGTCTTCTCTCACGCGGACAAACTCTTTGATCACACTGGTTTCCAATACAAAAGAAGAACCGCCCGTCTCCATAACAATACCATCAATAATGGCAAGTGTAAGAGGGATTTTTAAATTCATAATACTGCCCAGACCCGGAGTACTTTCAATATCCAGCATACCACCGATTTCCTGCAGATTCTGAACTACTACATCCATTCCTACTCCTCGTCCTGAATATTCGGTAATCTGTTCATTTGTGGAAAATCCCGGTCTGGTTATAAACTGGTAAACCTCTTTATCCGTATAATCGGATTCAAGCTTATTCTCATCCAGTATACCCTGCTTTCTTGCCTTTGCAAGGATTTTTTCCCTGTCAAGCCCTTTGCCATTATCTGCCACACTAATCCATACCTTACCCGCTTCGGTCTTCGCCGCCAAAGTAACCTTACCCTTATCCGGCTTACCGCTGTCAATACGTTCCTCGTTAGTCTCGATTCCGTGATCAACGGCATTTCTTACCAAATGCATCAAAGGATCGGAAATATGCTCGATAATATTCTTGTCTACCTCCGTGTTTTCACCCACCATTTCAAACTCAATGTCTTTTCCCAATTTACGGGATACATCAAAAACAATACGATTCATTTTTTGGAATGTGTTTGTCAACGGAACCATACGCATGGACATAATTACATTCTGCAAATCCGTAGAAATTTTAGAAAGCTGTGCCGCCGCCTTATTAAAGCTATTAAGATTTAATCCCGGCACTTTCAAATCAGGATTCTGCAGCACTACCGATTCGGAGATGACCAACTCTCCAATCAATTCCATCAGCTGATCCATCTTTTTTACATTGACACTGATGAAGGCTGCTTTCTCCATCTTTGGTTTATCCCTTGCAAGCTTCTTCTGCTTGCCGGGTTCTCTGGATTTGATTACAAAATCACCCGGTGCAATTTTAGGCTTCTCAGGCTTTTTTTCAACTTCTTTTTCGTCTTCTTCCTGCTCTTCTTTATCTTCCGTCTTGCTCTGTGCCCGTATCTCGATATCCTCCACACTGGACTCCAGATCGATCATTACTTCCGAATCGCCAAAATCAAAGCCTTGCAGGAACTCCTCCGCCTTACACTCAAAGATATCAACTCTTTGAATGTCATAGCCTACACCGATTATTTGACGTATCTCATCCTCGTCACATTGTGCCTGCAGAAGAATCCTGAAGCCTTCCTCCATAATTATTTCCGCACTTTTTTCGTCTGAAATAATATCTTCAGGAGAATATAATAAATCTTCTGCAATTTCCTTCAGCGCATACACACATTTATATGCACGCACATTTGCCATTTCTGTTTCGGGATAAAAAGTAATATAAATCTTATAGAATCGGCTGGCACTTGTCGCAACAGGCGCTATGTAAAAATGTTTTGGTTCTACATGCACATTCTCCGGAGGCGGTTCTACTCCCTCCTCAATTCCACCGTTCTTAATCTTCTCTAAGAATTTATCGAGCTGCGCAATTATCTCACTGGAATCGCCATCTACCGGATCACCATTGCGAATCTTTTCCATTTCATTTGAAATGAAATCCTCTACCGTCAGTACATGCTCTACCAATTCCAAATGAGGCACATTATTGGGATGGGATTCCCTCAGATAATAAAAGACATCCTCAAGCTTATGTGAAATAGCCGTTATATTATCAAACATCATGATACCCGAAGATCCCTTAATGGTATGCATGGTTNTGAATATTTCATTTATGCTGTCTTCATCAAAGCATTCTTCATCCTTCTGCTCCAGAACCCGTTCCTGAAGCTGCTCAAGCAGCTGCTCATTCTCAAAAAGGTACATGTCAAGCATGCCATCCGTACTAAATTCTTCAGCCATATCCTTCTCCTTTCCTGTTTATTACTTTCTTTCGTTAAATCAGGTTTAATTTTTTCAATGCCTGCTCAAATCTTTCCTGATCAATAGGTTTTCCGGAATATATAGTGCAACCTAATTCGAAAGCCATTTTAACATTCCTCTCCTCGTTCAATGCCGTTGTTATGATAATTTTTGCCGCCTTGTCTTCCGGAACATCCCTTTCCTTCTCCAGATTACGAATACCCATAAGCGCCTGATATCCATCCATAACCGGCATCATGATATCCAGACAAACCAGATCGTAAGGCTCACNATNNTCCAATGNCATCATAAAGGCATNCACTGCTTCCATTCCATNTACNGTAACATCACATTCGCNGTACTNTGNCAGGAAATTCATCATAAATTTCCTTGNTGCAAAGTCGTCTTCTGCCAACAGANTTTTCANATCNTNTCTCCTTNACATGTTNTTTAACAATGTATATGTTCTTTTTGCAACATTAAACAATTTTTCCTGATATTCCACTGCACCCAAATCATANNCAACCTTAGGCATTCCGTANACCACACANGTAGATTCATCCTGCCCGATAGTTCTGGCTCCGGCTTTTCTCATACTTAATAAGCCNTTTGCCCCATCTCCGCCCATTCCGGTCAATATAATTCCCAATGCATTGGCGCCTGCCACTCTTGCCACAGAATCANACAATACATCCACTGACGGACAATGTCCATTCACCTTAGGACCCGTTTTACATTCAACCTGATAAATGCCGTTTACCTTTACAAGCCTCATGTGCATATCGCCCCCGGGGGCAATTAACATATGACCCGGCAGCACCCGGTCTCCCGTTTGCGCCTCCTTCACCTGCAGCCTGCACTGATCATTCAGTCTTTTTGCATACATTTGAGTAAATCCGGGCGGCATATGCTGTACCACCACCACTCCCGGAATATCTGTTCCGAATTCCTTTACCACCTCGAAAATAGCCTCTGTTCCGCCGGTTGACGCCCCGATAGCAACAACAAGATTATTTCCCTTTACAGATAAATGCTGCTGCTCATGCTCCATAACCACCTTTTTGATATTGCTGATTTTGGCGGTAGACGCTATTTTTATTTTTACCAAAAGCTCATTTCTGATAAAATCCTCTAACTGCGCCCGATTTGACACGGCAGGCTTTGCTACAAAATCAACGGCACCCGCATTCATCGCATCAAATACTTTTTCACTCAAGGAACTGATAACCACAACCGGAAGCGGATACTGCGGCATTAATTTTCGCAAAAACTCTATGCCGCTCATCCTCGGAAGCTCCACGTCCAAAGTCATAACATCCGGCTTATGTGCCAAAATGGCATCCCTTGCCTCAAAGGGATCCTTCGCAGTCGCCACGACCTGTATGGCAGGATCTTTATTCAGATTTTGAACCAATAATTCCCTGAATACAATAGAATCCTCAACAATTAAAACTCTAATTGGTCTCATAGCTTAATTTTTCCCTTCTTTCTTTACAAAAATCGACGGTTGAACCAGCTGAAAAGGAGTGCTGCTCCTGTCAAGAGTCTCTGTGGTTCCTATGAAGAGATACCCTCCCGGCTCCAAAGCATCGTATACTTTTTGAACCAGTTCCTTTTTGGTTCTCTCATCAAAATATATCATAACATTACGCAAAAATATAGTATGCATTTTTCTTTTAAAGGGAAATGTATCCATTAAATTAAACTGCCGAAAAATTACCTCCTTCTTTAGCTCATCCTTCACCTGAAACTGGGCGCCTCCGGCAATTGACTTGAAAAAACGCCGCTTCCACTGGTCAGGAATATTATTCAGCTGTTCAGCGCTGTAAATCCCCATCATCGCCTGCTGCAGAACTTTGGTGGAAATATCCGTGGCAAGCACTTTTGTATCCCACTGATTCCGTTCCAATCCGAAGAAATCGGCTAAGACCATCGCTATCATATAAGGCTCCTCGCCCGTAGAAGCCGCACCGCACCAAATGCGTAAATCCCTGTTTCTGCTTTCCTTGCTCTTCAGTTTCGGAAGAACTATATTTTTGAAAAAATCAAAATGTTCAAATTCCCTCATAAAATAAGTATGATTGGTAGTAAGGAAATTAACTAACATCCTTTCTTCCGCTCCGCTTGCGTCACGCTCGACCGCATCCATGTATTCATGGTAGTTTTT
>WFLY01000188.1 GCA_009177215.1 Bacillota bacterium | reverse complement strand
ATTCACCAGAAGAAATATCCTCCAAACCGGCAATCATACGAAGTGTGGTAGACTTACCACAACCTGAAGGTCCTACGAAAATAATGAACTCCTGATCTGCAATCTCCAAATTGAAATCTTTAACTGCTTCAAAACCATTAGGATACACCTTACAGATATTCTTCAAAGATAAACTTGCCATAATAATAACTCCTTTCACATTTATCAATATGCTTTTGATATTGTTTTCAGCTTTCGCCATATGAATCTTTAATTAGTATAACGAAAAAAAAGCACTTTTGCCATACCACTATTTCACAAAGATTTTAAATCTCATTGTATGAATTGCTTATAATCTTAAGCTTTTTTTTGAGTGCTTGTCAAATTGAATAAAATTTTCCAAACTTATTAGTCAATATAGACAAAATATTTGTCATTCTTTGCCTTTTAGAAGTAACTATTAAGCATTTATTGCTCTTTACTACTTTCTTTACTACCTATAGAAAGAGTCTCGTCAAGTTCATCCTTAAAGATTCTTTCGTCTTCGTCTATTTCCTCTAATACCATCTCAGGCGGATTAGTCTCATTCACCTTGTCCTCAAGCTTTTTAAAAAATTTATTATACAGCTTGGCAAACAGGAATGCCGGTATGGACAAGCCAAACATAAGTACAATAGGAACAAGACTTGGCGCTATCAATACAAGTACTAACGGCAAGATACTCATAATAATCATGGCAATTGTCTTAGGCAGCTGTAAAATACTCACATAGAGAGCGTTTTTAATAGTGCGTAAAATTGAATTATCGAATTTTGCCAAAACAGGATAAACAAAAGTAGAGGTAAGTATCACTAATATTGCTGCAAGCATCAATAATACTTGAAAAACAATGTGAAACTCCGTTTCGGATTTATACATAATATAGAAATCGCCCACCAATACTAAAGTTATCACCAGCTGTATCAGCCAAATTACTGTTGCCTGCCTGAAATTATTTTTGAAAGATTTAAAAAATCCTCTGGTAACATAGGTTTCCTCATCACGCACAATTTTTAACAGCATATAATGCATCGCTGTCAGAGAAGCACCCACCGTCACAATCGGAATACAGCAAAGAACTGTAAGTACATTCAACCACAGTAAATCTGCCATTTTGTTAAGCGCCTGCATTAACGGACTGTCTAAGCTAAAAAATTTCATTTTCTATAATCCTCTCCTTTTGTAATATTTATTTTATAAAAATTTTTCCATTGACGTTACACGAATGCCGGAATACTCCTGCTCCCCGGATACCGCGCGAAATCCCAGCTTACGATAAAAATCCACCGCATAAGGAGCTGCCTTCAAAGACATGTAATGCTCGCCCTCCTCAGTCCTCAGATAATTGCAAAGCCTTTCCATTAACGCTCTGCCCACGCCCTTATGATGATAATTCTCGTCCACAAACAATAGGGAAAGATGATTCCGATTGCGAACAGAACCGGCGCCTAAAATCCTTNCTNCNTCAACCGCTACCATCAGCTGATAGTCTCCCTTTAAAAAAGACCTATATAAATTATCATCCGTAATAAATTCAAAAAAATTCCGGATTCCCTCTTCCGTATAATCGTTCCCCTCGAATTTTAAAAAGGTTTTCCAAATCATTTCCATGGTGGGCTTCCATTCTTCCTGCTTGGCCCATCTGACTTGATAAAAAAACTCCTTTACCCGCCCGTCCATAGCTTCGTTCCTTTCTGCTGTTCCATCAGGCACTATAGCACCTTATATACGGCGATAGTTTGTCGAGAAAAATACATGGCTCCCAACAGAGCCATGTATTCATTATAACCTATTCATCTTCAAATTTTAACTATTTTAGAAAAAANTTATAAAGAGTCCGTCAGTATTTTTATCAGCAGATTTCCGCTCCCGCAGGCATATCCTTTTCCGGTGCCATCAACGCCAAATTGCCTTTTGCGTCCTCCGCACACAAAAGCATACCCTCGGAAAGCACGCCGGCAAGCGTTGCAGGCTTTAAATTCACCAACACCATAACTTTCTTTCCCACCATTTCCTCAGGGGTATAATATGCCTTAATACCGGATACGATCTGACGCACCTTGCTGCCTATACGAACCTGACTACACAATAGTTTTTTGGACTTAGGCACTGCCTCACAAGCAATAATCTCACCTACCTGAAATTGCATTGCCGCAAAGTCATCATAGGTAATTTCCGCCTTAAGCTCCATATCAACAACTGCCTCCTCTTGCACTTCACTGCTCTCGCCTTCTTTAGTAGACGCTGTCATCGCTATTCTCAGCTCNTCCTCCNTTTGTGCNNCCTCTTTCNTGTCCNAACGTGCAAAAAGAANTTCGGGCTGTTCTGTCACCNTGGTGCCGCTCTCATAAAGCCCAAAGCTCTCCAGCGTGTCAAATGCCCTCAGCTTCGTATTTAATTGTATGGCAATCTTCTGCGCAGTTCGAGGCATAAACGGCTCTAACAGAGAGGCTCCTATTACAATACCCTCCACCAGATTGTACAGCACTGTTGAAAGCCGGTCTGCCTTACTCTCATCCTTTGCAAGCACCCAAGGCTCCGTTTCATCAATATATTTATTGCAACGCTTAAAGATTCCAAAAATCTCAGTTAATGCATCCGCAACCCGCAGAGTTGCCATTTTTTCCACAACCTTGTCATATGCTCCGGTAACAGTGCATTTTAAATCCTCATCAATAGCAGCGTCCTCCACTTTCTTATTATCAACTATACCGCCAAAATATTTGTTGCTCATTGATATAGTACGATTCACCAGATTACCCAGTGTATTTGCCAAATCGGAATTGGAACGCTCTGCAATCAGTTCCCATGTTGCATTTCCGTCATTTTCATAAGGCATTTCATGAAGCACGTAGTAACGCACTGCGTCCACGCCAAAATAGTCCACTAAATCGTCGGCATAAATAACATTGCCCTTTGACTTGCTCATCTTATCGNTGTTCATCAGCAGCCAAGGGTGTCCGAATATCTGCTTGGGCAGCTCCTCATCTAACGCCATCAGAAAAATGGGCCAGTAAATAGTATGGAATCGAATAATATCTTTACCTATCAAATGGAGGTCTGCGGGCCACAATTTTTTGTACTGCTCCGTGCTGCCTCCTTCGGCGTCATAACCCACACCGGTAATGTAGTTGGTCAGCGCATCCAGCCATACATAAACCACATGTTTGTCATCAAAATCCACCGGAATGCCCCATTTAAAGGAGGTACGGGACACGCACAAATCCTGCAAGCCCGGAAGTAGAAAATTATTCATCATTTCGTTTTTCCGCGAAACGGGCTGAATAAACTCAGGATGCTCGTTAATGTACTTAATCAGCTTATCCGCATATTTACTCATACGGAAGAAATAAGCCTCCTCCTTTGCTGGCTTTACCTCTCTGCCGCAGTCGGGACATTTCCCGTCTGCCAGCTGAGATTCCGTCCAAAAGGATTCGCAGGGTGTACAATACATACCCTCGTAAGCTCCTTTATAAATATCTCCCTGTTCGTACAGACGTTTAAAAATCTTCTGTANCTGCTTCTCATGGTAATCANCCGTAGTACGGATAAATTTATCATAAGAAATATCCAAAAGGTTGCAAAGACCCTTAATCGTTCCTGCTACATTATCTACAAATTCCTTGGGAGTAACGCCGGCTTCCTCTGCCTTCATCTCGATTTTTTGACCGTGTTCATCCGTACCTGTCTGGAAAAAGACATCGTAGCCTTCTTTTCTCTTGAAACGCGCAATACTGTCCGCCAGTACAATTTCATAATTANTTCCAATATGGNGCTTGCCTGATGTATAGGCAATTGCAGTTGTTAAATAATATTTTCCTTCGTTGCTCATGTGTATCTCCTTTCCTTATTAAGCCTTGGCAGTTGTTCAGCCATATCATTCAAAAACTGCCGGATTTTATTCCTGCGAGCAATGCGCCAAGCATTAAAAAAACCCGTCTTCTATGTGCATCATTTATCATGCACATAGAAGACGAGCTGTATGCCCGTGTTACCACTTCTTTTCACCTGTACCTCGCAGTACAGACCTCTTCGGGTCATTAACCCTATCCGCTATAACAGGCGAAACCTGTCGCAGCCTTANCTCAGCGAAACGCCTNANTNGCTNNNTGCACNNCTCGGNAGCCATATTCCACTTCTCTCTCTTCATCCCTCTCAGCCTTTGTGGGCACTGCCATAAAATCCTTTATCATGGCACAATCCTCACCGGGATGTTCTCTGTAAAGTATTGATAAAGTGTACTCTCTTCGTCATTGCTTTTATCATATATATTGCAGAATATCATAAAAAGCACGATTGTGTCAATGAAAATTTATTCCTTCGTGGACAGCTTCCGGTACTCGCCTTTTCTGTCATAGGAATCCAACAGATAGCTATCGTCCGTTAAAATACATTCTACCTCTATGTTATCCTTGAGGTATCTGCTATGCCTGCGCAAATCTTCCTTAGACCGCTCCTTCTTTGTTTGAAAGGAATTTCTGCCGGAAAATTGCTTCTTTAAGTGACTGGTCATATTATATATTCGAAGGCGCGCTCTCTGCCATACATTTTCCTGAGGTCTGACGGTATTATCAAGAGGTACAAAATAAGNATTTACNATCTCATGACCNTGCAAACCCACCTTTTCATGCGTATCCGGAACGCCGACCTGCGCCATCACCTGTGAGATATCCGATACTGCCTCCTTTTTGTCTGATGCGTTTGTGGATTCAGTCTCACTGCCTCCCCATATTTTCAGCCATATTCCTCTTCTGACGGAGGAAAGCTTCTGCAGCCATGCCGACAGGGAAAATCCTCCCTCTTGCATTGTCTGCAAATCAGTTTTTACCTGCGAAGCACCGGCATCCATGGACATTTTAAAAGCAGCCGGCTGCTTTTTGTCTCCTCCATGATCATGTATGCAATTTGTCACCTGATGTAAACCCGAGTTATGCTCATCGAATCCATTAATATGCATATCATTTTCCCTTTCAACTGTGTGCCCTTTTATGTATTATCGGTATAAACTCAACCAGTCTTTAACTTCACGGCGTTATTTCCCGTATTATATGCTCTCGGGTTACTTCCACTGCCAAGACGCTTTACCTTTTTGAATACCAATCTACCCTTTCTATACTTTATTAGCTGCATAAACTAACGGCTGCATCTATTAGATGCAGCCGCTAAACTTATATAACGCTTTTCATTTTTACCAATTAGGGAAGCTGAGTAGCATCACCGAATGCTGCGTTCCATTTCTGCTCACGCTCATCCATAATTGCCTGACCGCCTGATGACAGGTAGTCTGAAATACCATCGTCCCATACCTTATCAAAGTCAGCTTCTTTTGCTACTACTGCGTTGTCATATACGATATCTCTCTTGGAGCCTAAAGTATCGCCAATACCTTCTTCAGCTGCAATAGCGCCAACGTTTACATTCTTACCAACTCTCAAGTTAGTATTAGCAAGCGTATGTGCATTTACTACATCCTCAGGATCAACTCCGGGATAGGTCAATGCTCTTGACAGGTTAGTAATATTCTCATCGGCAAGCTTCAGACCGTTACAGGTAATTGTATAGTCAATGTTCATACCGGAGTTCATGATTGCATCACCGGTTGCTGCCTGAGTTGCAATTGCACCGTTAGCTTCTACAGTATGGGTCACATCCTTATCACCAATCTGCAGATACTCAATATGCGCAGGATCACTGATCCAGTCAAGATACAGCATGGAAGCCAAAGGCTCATCATTGGTGTTAGGGAAGAATATCTTACGGTCGATAGGACCGGATACAAACTTAGTATAAGTTCCCTTGCTATCCTCGAAGCAGTCGATTGCAACATACTTTGCATCCTCGCCAACCTGTCTCTTCAGGTTTGCAGCGATGCTGTCCTCACCGTTACGCCAAGGATAATCCCAGTTATGAGTGAAAGCGCCTACATAACCAGCCTTCATCATGGAATCCTCACTGGTATCACCGCTTCCGTACAGAGCGAAATCATTCCACATAAGTCCCATATTATACCACTTGTTTAACAGTCTCACTGCTTCCTTGGTACCGTTCTGAGTAAGCTTTCTGTCATCGAAACCGTTGATATAGTACTCTTTGTCAGACATGTCAGGATCGAGGAAGGACTCAATCAATGTAGCAGCTCTCCAACCCACATCATAGCTTACAGAATAAGGAATCATCTTGCTGGCATCTGAGCCTAACAAAAGCTCCGCATTATCCTTAAATGCAACTAACATATCTTCAAACTCAGCCTTTGTGGTAGGAGCTTTCATGTTCAGCTTATCCAGCCAGTCCTGACGAACGAAGGTCAGTACACGGTTGCTAACTGCAAGCTTAGCCTCGATAGCCCACAATGTACCATTCTCAGGATCCTTATCCCAGTAAATGTTAGTCTCTCCGAGCCAATCCCAAAGATTAGGAAGCTCATTCTTATAAGTCTCTACATACTCACTCAAATCCAGTACGCCACCCATCTGTGCATAAGTCTGGATGGTAGGATAGCTGTAAGTTACACAAATGTCAGGAGCATCACCGGCTGCTAACAGGTTATTGATCTCGTCAACCTCTGTCCAACGGGGAACCGATACAAACTCTACTTCCACATTGTGATCCTCCAGCATACCCTTCTTGATATATTCGGTATACATGTTATTGGTAGGATCGGAACCGCCGTCATTACCACGGTCATAAATCTCTACTGTAATTTTTCTGGTCTCAGCAAATTTGCCATCAACCAATTCACCTGCCGGCTCTTCTTCCGTAGAGTCAGAAGAATTGTCAGCGACATCGCTAACAGGCGTGCTAGCGCTGCTATCTTTGGAATCCTGATTATCAGTATTCCCGCCACATGCTGTCATGGCAAATACCATGGAGCATGCAAGTAAGACAGACAAAATTTTTTTCTTCATCCTTGTTTTCCTCCCTTAATTATAGTGAAAAAAATTTATGAATAACAGATATTAAATCTGTATATTCCGTTACTCTTTTACGGCTCCCAAGGTTACACCATGAATAAAGTATTTCTGTAACCAAGGGTAAATGAGCAGAATCGGTATAGTTGAAAACATAACAATCGCTGCCTTTAAAGATTCGGAAAGACCCGGTGCGGAAAATCCTTCCTGCGTAGCCACCTCTACCTGATTTATATTGTTCAAAATATTATATAATAGCAGCTGTAACGGATAATATTTGGTATCCTTCATGTACATCAAAGCATCCGAATAACCATTCCAGCGTCCTACCGCATAGAACAATGCCAAGGTCGCGAACACCGGTTTTGACAACGGCACATAAATCTTTACCAATATTTGAAAAAATGTGGCTCCGTCAATTTCCGCCGACTCCCGCAAGCTTTCCGGTATACCATAGAAGAAGCTCCTCATAATAATCATATTATATACGCTCAGACAGCTGGGTACAATCAATACCAATGGGTTGTTCAACAAATTCAGGGATTTCATCAATAAGTAGTTGGGAATCGTTCCTGCGTTGAAAAACATGGTAATTGTTATAAATATATTAATCAAAGAGCGGCCTTTTAATTTTTCAAATATCAACGGATATGCACAGAAGGTAGTCATCAACAGTGAAAATATTGTACAAACAAATGTTAAAAACACTGTCCAGAAGAATGCCCTCACATACTTCATGTCATGCAAAACCGTGGTATACGCATCTAAATTGAAGCCTTTCGGCAAAAGGTAAATCTCATTTCTAATCAAGTAATCCGTATGGCTTAATGATTTTGCCAGCAGGTTAATCATAGGAACCACACATATGATACTTAAAATAACACATATCAATACAAATACCCAATCGCCAATCTTGGCGGATGTTGATTTTACTTTCATATTAACCTACCTCCTACCAAATACCGCGCTCGCCAAGCTTTCGCGCCAACCAGTTTGCAAACAGTAAGAAGAATACACCCACAACAGATTGGAACAAACCAACTGCAGTAGTCAGAGAGAATTGCAAACCCTTGATACCAACCTTATATACATAGGTAGAAATAACCTCTGCCACTCTCATGACCAAATTGTTCTGGAATGCAAACGGACGGTCAAATCCACTTCCTAAAATATTACCCAAGTTCATAATCAACAGTACTATAATAGTAGGCTTTAAACCTGGTAGGGTAATATGCCACATCTTCTTAAAACGTCCTGCTCCGTCTACGGAAGCAGCTTCATACAGCTCCGGACTAATACCCGCAATTGCCGCTAAATATACAATGGAGTTCCAACCGAAGCTCTGCCATACACCCAATCCTATATAGGTTCCTACCCAGTGACCGGGCTGATTCAAAAAAGGAATCGCTTCACCGCCCAAATCTCTGATCAACATATTTATCAGACCTGCATCGGGTGCAAACAGCTGCAGTGCCAAGCTATATACAATGACCCATGAAAGGAAATGGGGCATGTAAGCAATAGTTTGTACCACTCTTTTGAACTTCTTAAAGCATATCTCGTTTAGAATCAATGCAAAAATAATAGGTGCCGGAAAGCCTACTACCAAATCAAGCAGGTTCAGACTCAAAGTATTTCTTAAAGCATAAAGAAAATCCTTGCTGTTAAACGCCTTGATAAAATACTCAAAGCCATGGTTTGCTGCTAACGGAAGCTTCCAAATACTTTCCACAATACTGTACTTTTTAAAAGCGATCTGTATGTACACCATTGGAAAATACTTAAAAACCAGCAAATACAGCAAAGGCAAAAACAACAACGCATATAACTGCCAATATCTTTTGATGTAAACACTAAAAGGCGATTTCCGTTGTGAAACAGTCGTTTTTTGTTTCTTCATCTTTCTCTCCTCCTCACTTTTATAAGCCTCTGTGCATGTAAGCACTTTCATGGAAATATTATATAAGATAATCTATACAAAACGCTTATCATTTTTTGCTTTATTATTATTAAATATTGCTATTTGTTAAAATTTGTCGATTTTATTCCGTCTGCTTTGTATATAATTGCGTATTTTGCCCATATATTTTCACTTTTATTTTGATTTTTACAAAATTCACAAGTTAATTAGCAATTTATGACAACAAAAAACTGCTCTTTTATGCATTATGTATAAAAGAGTAGTTTTTTAATACCTGATTATTTTTTAATCCAATTTCAGTTATGCCTCTTCAGGTGTATGCCATACCCAGTCGCGAACCTCCGGCAAATCCTGACCATACTCGGAAATATACTGATCATGTGCCACAAGCGTATCACGCATCTTCTGTAACAGATATGCACCGCGGTTGCCAAGCTGAGGAAGGTGATTGATAACGTCCATCACAAGATGGAAACGGTCAATCTCATTCTGTACACGCATATCGAAAGGTGTGGTAATAGTTCCCTCCTCCTGATAACCATGTACATAAAGGTTGCGGTTATGACGATTGTAGGTCAGCTCATGTACCAATGTAGGATATCCATGGAAAGCAAAAATAATCGGCTTATCCTTGGTGAACAATGCATCGTAATCCACATCGGTCAAACCATGAGGATGCTTGCTGTGAGGCTCAAGCTTCATCATATCTACTACGTTGATGAAACGAATCTTAATCTCAGGAAGGTTGTCGCGCAGGATAGTCACCGCTGCCAATGCCTCCTTGGTAGGAGTATCACCGCAGCATGCAAGTACAACATCAGGCTCTTCACCCTGATCGTTGCTCGCCCAATCCCAGATTCCGATACCCTGTGTACAGTGCTTAACAGCCTGCTCCATGGTAAGCCACTGATGACTGGGATGCTTGGAAGCCACAATTACGTTTACATAGTTCTTACTGCGAATACAGTGGTCAAAGCAAGACAGCAGGCAGTTAGCATCGGGGGGCAGATACATGCGGACAACGTCTGCCTTCTTATTGGAAATATGATCAAGAAAGCCGGGATCCTGATGAGTGAAGCCGTTGTGATCCTGCTGCCATACATTGGAGGTCAAAATCAGGTTCAGGGAAGCAATCTTCTGTCTCCAAGGAAGCTCACTGCAAACCTTTAACCACTTAGCATGCTGCGCACACATGGAATCAACCACACGGATAAACGCCTCATAGGAAGCAAAGAAGCCGTGACGTCCGGTAAGAAGATATCCTTCAAGCCAGCCTTCGCACATATGCTCGCTCAAATAAGAATCCATGATTCTGCCGTCAGTAGCAACATCCTCATCCGCGGGATGTCTGTCCGCATTCCAATCACGCTGTTCAACCTCAAATACCTTGTACATGCGGTTAGACATAGTCTCGTCAGGTCCGAAAATACGGAAATTCTTGGAATCCTTGTTCAGTTTGAAAATATCACGGATGAAGCCGCCAAGCTCGATCATATCCTGCTTCTCTACAGCGCCGGGTTTCGTTACCTCAACGGCATAATCCTTGAAATCAGGCAAACGAAGATCACGAAGAAGCTTGCCGCCGTTTGCATGAGGATTTGCGCTGATTCTCCTGTCACCCTTAGGCGCAATGTAACGCAGTCTCTCAACCAGCCGTCCGTCATCTCCGAACAATTCTTCGGGATGATAGCTAAGCAGCCATTCCCTCAACAAGTCAAGATGCTCAGGTTTCTCCATGGTAATAGGAACCTGATGCGCACGGAAGGAGCCTTCTACCTGAAGTCCGTCCACAAATTTAGGACCGGTCCAGCCCTTTGGTGTGCGGAGCACGATCATCGGCCAAAAAGGTCTCTCAGTGTTGCCGTTCTCTCTTGCAGCTTTCTGGATTGCCATAATCTCTTCAATACACTTGTCAACAGTCTCTGCCATCAACCTGTGCATTGTCATAGGGTCATCGCCCTCTACAAAATAAGGCTTCCAGCCGCAGCCGTGGAAGAAGCTTTCTACTTCGTCATGAGAAATATGAGAGAATACGGTAGGATTGCTAATCTTATAGCCGTTCATATGTAAAATAGGAAGAACCGCGCNGTCATTCTTTGCATTTAAAAACTTATTGGAATGCCAAGCGGTTGCGAGAGGGCCCGTTTCAGCCTCACCGTCACCTACGATAACAGTTGCAATCAAATCCGGGTTATCGAAAGCCGCACCGAAAGCGTGTGCGATGGAATAACCCAGCTCACCGCCCTCGTTGATGGAGCCGGGAGTCTCGGGTGCCACATGGCTGGAAATACCGCCGGGGAAGGAGAACTGCTTATTCAATCTCTTAAGGCCCTCGATATCCTGACTGATATTTGGATATACCTCGCTGTAGGTTCCCTCTAGGTAAGAGTTTGCCACAAAGAAATTTCCGCCGTGTCCGGGTCCGGAAATTAAAATCATATCCAAATCATACTTGTTGATTGCTCGGTTCATGTGTGCATAAATAAAGTTCTGTCCGGGTACCGTTCCCCAGTGTCCTACTATTTTTCTCTTAANCNGNTCCTNTGTCAAAGGCTCCTTTAGTAAAGGATTGTCCNATAAATACAANTGAGTTGCTGCCAGATNANTAGCTGCGCGCCAGTATGCATTCAAGTNAGATAAATATTGGTCTGTTAAANATTTATCAACTNACATACTGCTATTCCTCCTGTAAATATAACTATTCTTCATTGCCGCGTTATATTATATAGCATGTCTATCAGAAAAACAATGTGACTACTTTTACGAAAAAAATCAATTTTTGTAGATTTTTATGTTAAAATGTTCTCATAGCTACTGCATGTCCCTTTCTTCTGTCCGGTACTTTGAATACAAGATCCTCTGAGTATGATATAAGCTATGATAACCCGAAAGCATATAACTGACACCCACTCCGATTAAAAAATACAATGCTGCGTCCATCCCAAACAGCTCTAACGCAATAAGCAGCGAAGCAATGGGGCTGTTGGTAACGCCACAGAATACCGCGATCATCCCTACCGCCGCACAGAGCGAGGGTGGCATCCCTAAAAGTCCGCCCATCAGACAGCCGAAGGTCGCCCCCACAAAAAAGGAGGGAACAATCTCACCGCCCTTAAAGCCCGCCCCTAAAGTAATTGCAGTAAAAAGAATCTTTAAAAGAAATGCTTCAGGTCTCACTTCCCCGGACTCCACACAATGCTCAATCACCTGCATACCCGCTCCCATATAATCTGTAGAGCGTACCAGCAAAGTCAGTATAATGATAATCACACCTGCGGCGCCTATACGAAGATAATGATTTGGAATCCATTTTCTTCCTTTTCTTGCCGCAAGATGGAGCACCACGCAAAACAGCACACTCACCATAGCACACAATATCGCCAAAAGAACTGTCTTACTACCGGTTACTGCCGTAAACTCCGGAATCTGGGAAATCACCATAGATTCACCGCTTACTCCAAGCACTTTGGCAATTCCCGCCGCAATAAGCGCGGAAAATATGCAGGGCACCAATGCGGAATAATACATTATGCCCACATTTACAACCTCCATGGAGAATACCGCAGCAGCCAAGGGCGTTCCGAAAAGCGCCGAAAAACAGGCACTCATGCCGCACATGATCATA
>WFLY01000112.1 GCA_009177215.1 Bacillota bacterium | reverse complement strand
CAAAGAAATTTATTATTGACTTGAAAATAATTCCATATTTCAAGAAAAAGAATATGAATGAGATTAAGGCTTCTGACATTCGGGCGTGGCAAAATGCACTGATGAAAAAAGGATATTCGGAAACATATCTGAAAACGGTCAATAATCAGTTGTCGGCAATTTTTAATTATGCGGTTCGGTATTATGACTTGAAAGACAACCCATGCAGAAAAGCTGGGAGTATCGGAAAGAGCCACGCCGGGGAAAAGGAGTTTTGGATGAAACAGGAATTTAAACAGTTCCTTGTGACTGTGGAGGACAAGCCGGAAACAAAAATGGCGTTTCTGCTTCTTTATTGGACTGGTATGAGGATCGGAGAATTACTTGCTCTTACCTATAATGATATTGATTTAGATAAGCGTACTATTTCCGTAAACAAGTCTTATCAGCGGATAGAGGGCAGGGATATTATTACACCGCCCAAAACGCCAAAGAGCAAGCGTATTATAACAATACCGCCGTTTTTGACAGAAGAATTAAAGGAGTACATTTCACACTTATACGGAATTATGGCAGATGAAAGAATGTTTCGTTTTACAAAGTCTTATATGGAGCATGAAATTATCAGAGGTATCAAGGCTTCCGGGGTAAAAAGAATACGCTTGCANGATATTCGCCATTCCCACGCTTCNTTNCTTGTNGAAATGGGATTTACACCATTAGCGATTGCGGAACGGTTNGGGCATGAGAAAATCGAAACAACATTAAATACTTATTCCCATTTATACCCTAATAAGCAGGCGGAACTTGCAGATAAATTGGAGATTGAGAACAGCAGGGAGGAAGAAAAATGAGCGGAGTGCATAAATACCCGACAATCAGCTTTCGTGTTTTCCCTAGAGAGAGGGAGGAAATCGAAGCAAAAATTTGATTTTACTGGCTTTGCGCCTTAGCTCCGATTATTCGAACTCGGCGTGTTCTTTGCTTTTTAACTATATTTGTTTAAGTTTTGTGCAAATACACGCCCGTTTTTACTTCAATTACATCATTTATTCTGGCTTGCTGATTTTCTGTTGCCAAAATGTTACCGTAAATTTATTATACCAAAGTTGGCAAATAAAGCACCTTCTTTCGCTAGAAAGAAAATCAAAAAGGTAGGGTAACCTTATAATATCTTTTGAAAAATATTTTAATCGTGAATTTGGAATATCACTTTATAGCCACACTTTTCATAAAAGGTNTCTTCCTTGGAACCCAAAGTAATATATTTAAATCCCTTTTTTTGCCAAATCTTCAAAATAACCTAAAAGTTCTTTTGTAATTCCTTGTTTCCTATAGTTCTCATGACATGCTACAAAACCAATCACAAGACTTTCCTTATTCTCTGGCCGCCCCAAAATAGCGGAAACTATTTTGTTATCTTTCATTGCATATACTAAAGGTTGTGAGCCATCTATGAATCTTTTATACCACGCATCATAACTATATAATTCAGTATTGTCTGTACCCAAAATATTATAACACAGTTCTTAGTTCCTGCTCTGTTTCAACTTCTTTCATATTCACAATGGACATTTCTTTTCCCTCCATAAACAACTTTGCTTGAAGTATGCATAAATGCAAAACTTTTCAAAGCCATTTCATCACTCGAACTCTCGGGCGGATAG
>WFLY01000298.1 GCA_009177215.1 Bacillota bacterium | reverse complement strand
ATATAAGATAAAGCAAGATCTTCCTGCTCACTGCTTCTGCGCAGCATTTCAATTATATGATTCCTTTTTTCTTTCAGGGAGTTCTTGGGAAATCTTTCGTAAACCTCTTAATTGCATGTCAATGACCTCCCACCTGCGTTTATCACTGAGAGGTCACGTAAGTCAACACCCCGCCGCATGCCCACGGGGTGTTTTTTACTCTACATCAAACGTAAGAATCACCTTAAACAAATCTCCGTCCGTGACAATCTCCATCTTACCGTTTTGCAGCTCTACCAGACTTTTTGCAATGGAAAGCCCAAGACCGTTGCCCTCCATATGACGTGATTTATCCCCTCGAACAAAACGCTCCTCCAACTCCTGCGCCGGAATATTCAGAGCATACTTTGACATATTTCTGAAAATCACACAGGCACATCCCTCTCCCTGCTCCAGACTTAAATACACACGGGAGTTTTCCTGAGCATACTTGCAGATATTGTTAAGCAGATTATCAAATACCCTCCACAAATGCCTGCCGTCCGCCCGGATATATACAGGTTCCTCCGGCTGGTCCGTCCTAAGCTCCAGTGCTTTTTCCGCAAAACGCTGCTCATATTCTCCTGCCGCCTGAGTCAGCAGCACTCCTACCTCACATCTCTCCAGATTCACCTCCAGATTGCCGGTGGTTGCCTTAGACGCTTCCATCAGGTCATCAAGAAGCTTCTTTAAACGCTTGGACTGACGCAGAAGCACCTCCGCATACTCACCCACCTTTTCCCGCTCCAGATTCTCGCTTCCCAGCAAATCGGCATAGTTGATAATGGAAGTCAGCGGTGTCTTCAAATCGTGGGACACATTGGTAATCAGCTCAGTCTTCAAACGCTCGCTCTTCATGCGCTCTTCCACTGCCCTTGTCATTCCCTGACCGATACAATTTAGATTTTCACCATGCTCCTTAAAGGCAAGAAACATTTTGGACGTATCTATCTTATAGGCAAGATTTCCCTCCGCAAGAGCCTCGCTTCCCTCCTGCAGCCGTCGGCAGAGCAACGCCACATACAGCACAATGGGAAAAAGGACACACTTTTCCAATAGCCAGAGAATAAAAATCTCGATTTCACCATACATCAATATTCCTAATAATTCTAAAATGCAAATTCCCAGAAAGGCTATTACCACCCCAAACACCATCGGCAGGCCCTTGATGATCATATTAAAGAACCTTGCCACCGCGGAAAGGATTCTCCAAATCAGTCTCAGTACCACATACACCAGCGTATGTCTCCACCAGCCTCCCTTCTTTAAACGTAGGGCAAACTCCGCACAAAAGACAGTTCCCCACACCAACTCCACAGTAAACAGGATAATAAGTACAAGCACGCACGCCCAATCCTCAAACCAACGAGCCATATCTGTCACCATGATTCCCACAAACACGCCAACAATACAAAAACCGATTGTCAGTACATCTAAATGAATGGGTGATAACACGCTGGAGGTAATACCTTCGCAGCCGTTTTTATGTCCTGCACCACACATCAGAAAAATAAAACAAACCATACATAATATGACGCCTATTATTGAATCTATCGGCAGCACAACTCTGATTTCAAATAATTTTTTTGCCAATTGATACAGTGATTGATATTTATCCTGCACCGGAAAATCAGGGTCTAAATATAAACGAATCATACCCGGCTCTGTGCCGTCCTCAAATAACATATCGGTATATGCAAAGGTATAAGGAGTGCCCTTCCCATCATAATTCGTAAAAAGCAGCTTATCACCTTCATATATTTCAAAGCTCAGATTTCCGTCATCATAAGAATCAAAATACTCTTCTTCCACTCCTTGCTGATAACAAATATGCAATATACCATAATAATCCCGCATAAGCTCTCTTCGCATGATCTCAACAGTCAATTCCTCGAAGCCATTGGTCTGATAAGCTCCCTCATTCCAGAGTATTATGCTTCCCACTCCGGCAATCGCTGCCCCAAGAAAACTGAATGCTAAAATAAAATATACAAAAATTTTAAATGTCAGACTGCCGCTTAATTTTTTCCTCTGTATTGCATTCTTATCCTTCTTCTCTCTCATTCTCTTCTTCCCTTCTCCATCTTATAGCCCTGCCCCCAGACTACTTTCAGATATCTGGGCTCTGCAGGATTAATCTCAAGCTTCTCACGGATATGTCTGATATGTACCGCAACTGTATTTTCACTGCCATAAGGCAAATCATTCCATATTTTCTGATAGATTTCCTTTGGAGAAAATACCTGCCCCGGATTCTGCATGAGAAGCTTTAAAATCTCATATTCCGTGGGCGTAAATGTCACCTGTTCACCGTCCAGCGTCACCGCCTTTTCCTTATCGTCCAGTTCAATGCCGCCCACCTTCAAAATCTCCGACCGAAACGTTCCCCCGCCCAGCTGCATATATCTGCGAAGCTGAGATTTGACCCTAGCCGCTACCTCTATGGGATTGAAAGGTTTTGTTATGTAATCATCCGCCCCCACATTAAGCCCCAGAATCTTGTCGGAATCCTCACTCTTTGCCGTCAACAGAATAACGGGAACGTTGCTGGTTTCCCTGATTTTTACCATGGTAGAAATCCCGTCCAGCTCCGGCATCATAATGTCCAACAGCACCAGATGAATATCCTCCTTCCCGATTATCTGAAGCGCCTCCCTTCCGTCATAAGCCTCAAATAATGTGTAATTAGCGTCATATAAATAAATTTTCAAGGCATTCACAATATCCTNTTCANCATNACATATCAATATANTGTACATAACNCGCCTCCTCTTTCTATCACTTANTCTATCAAAAAATATTTTAACAAAAAACAGGGCAAATGTTTAAGAATTGTTTAAGATGAAAAAAGTAAAGATACATTTTTTAATCCTAAACTTATGTCTGCGCTACATCCAAAACTTGAGACACTAAAAAACAACGCAGAAATAAAGAAATACATAGTAAAAGCGAGGAAGCCTAAAATTGGGATTTCCTCGCTTTTGCATAATCATTTTCTGCTATAGCTGCATCCTTCCGGCACAATCTTTCAATGCACTGTTTGTTCTGATTCATTCCTTCCCCTTTTTCTCTCCCGCATTCTTCTTCAGCTCCTCCAACGCTTCACGGAAACGCTTGGAGCTCATGGTGGGATTGGAACGAAGCATGTCACGCTGGAAAAAGTCCTTAATCCTGCTTAAGCGCTTTCTATCCTCCATGCTGATATTGTATCTGGAACGCAGCTCTGCCAGTTCACCCAGAAGCCTCTCCCAGTATTGACCTGAGTTTTCAGATAGTTGCACCCGCTTTTTCCCGCTCTCCAGCTTTTCTTCAATACCCTTTTTCAAGTCCTCAATACGGGTTTCCAGTCCTTCTGTCAATGCTTCTTTTCTCTGACCGATACTCTCTGCCAGTTCTTCCTTCTTATTTGCCAAATCTTCATTCGTCAAGGCAATAATCACATCCAGACGCTTTTGAATATGTAAAAGCTCCGTTTTCGCCTTCTCCATCCTGACCAGCACATCCCGCAAATCCAGCGCTGCTTTGAAGGAAAGCGCAAAGTCCGCAAAAATCACTGCTGTCAGCGCCAAGGTGACAACCGTCAATACCTGAGCAGGGATTTTAAACACAAGCTGCTCCACAGGCTTATGCAATACCTCTGTCATCAATATTGTCAAAGCGCCCCATGCCAGTGAAGAACCTAAGCAGATATGACCCTGAAAATTGAATCTGTTCTTAGAATAATCCCAGTAACGCACCTTGAAAAGCGCCTCCATAGTCACTCCTGTCACATACTCTAAAACGGTGGCGCCAATACAGCCCGCAATATACACCAAAAACAAATTATCCTGAAAGGGCATGGAGACTACCAGCATCATAATTGCTCCGCTCCCGTACAAAGGCAAAAAGGGTCCTCGCATAAATCCCCTGTTTACCGGCTTCCTGCATTTTAACGATACATAAGCCGACTCAAAACACCAGCCGAAAAAACAATAGAAATAAAAGAAAAATACCCATTGCACTATTGTATATGAATACATNTCCATACCNTTCTGTGCGTTATGGCACGCACACAAATCAATAGTTGAATCCACATTTTATTCAACCTTCCGGTCATGCCGCCTAATGCAGCACACTCTTCCTGCATCGCAGCTGTCCTTTCGCACATATTAAAACATCACAGCAGCCTTCTATCTGTTCATAAACGACTTATCTGTAAACGGCGACCTCTATATTTAACTTCCCTTTTCTTGTCTCCCCACGTTCCCCCAAAAAGAGAAACTTTCCGAAACCTCTTACATTAACTGTCTGACCGTCTTTTAAAAGCGCGGCGTTGTTCTCACATAACCTTCCGTCCACAAAGATTTTCCCCGCCCGGAAAAGCTCAATACACTCTCCTCTGGAACGGTTGTATACCTTCGCCGCTATGGCATCAGCACGAAGGGAAGCCACCTGCAATAGATACCTCTCGGGTTCCTCCGTCATAAGCTCCTTATAATCCTCCGTAATACGGCACTTTACATGAGTATGCTTTATCTGCTCCAAATTCTCACAGATAAACTGCGCCACCTGTTCGGCGCAAAAAAGATAGGCTTCCTTATCACCCACCTTAATGTCGCCTATTGTGCTCCGCTCAATCCCCAGATTCATAAGCGCGCCCAGAAAATCCCTGTGCGAAAGATTATCGGCAAATTTTGCCATCAGAGGACAAATATATATACACACTATCGGAAAGGGTACCTCATAGCCCAGCTCTTCCACGCTTCCAAAGCGCAGCATCTTCCTATCGGTATTCTCAGTGCCTCCCCACAGGGCAAAACCCGCATGACTCAGCTCTGCCTCCATACGACGGAAAATATCCTGCTCGCTCAACCCAAGGAATCCTGTGAAAGTAAACATATTTTGCCCAAAAGATTTATCCGCCAAATCCCGAAAGCGGTTTTTCAAATGCTGTATTTCCTTTTCGTTCACCTGCGACATATCTTGTACTTCCTTAATATAAAATTTCCTTATCACTGATATTACTGATTCTTGATTTCGCCGTCTGATTTTGCATCTTCTGATTAGCGCCCTTCACTCTTGGCTAATGTCTTGATCGTTTGAAAAAAACAGAAATAGGGGGTTTGTTGTAAAAAGTGTTGCTTATGTGCTTTACACGTATTGGCACCCAACACGTTCCATTACTTCACATATTTGTCTCTATTTACACACTATCCTCCTGTCTTTATAACCAATTTAATGCTTTATCCTTAATCTTTGCATACCATTCATTTTCATCCTGCGCTACTTTCGCTTGCTCCAATGAATATTCAAAAATTCTTTTTACTTATTCTGAATTTGGAACATAACCAGCTCTATATGATTGTTCAACCATATTTATAAATACATCCAATTCTAATGGCACTATAACTGATTGTCCACCATAGAACGCAATATTCATTGTATGTAATGCATAAAAATATGCAATGCAGGATTCATTAATCTTTGGTGCAATAAACAAGCAATACGCATCTTTTCCAGTTTCTTTCTTCAACTTAGCAAGATGTCTTGAAACAGGTTCACCTTCTATCTCATATTGCTTTTGTCCAGACTGCATTGTAACTTCCACTGCCAATCCAAAATCACCATAGTCACAAATGATATCCGCCATGTTTCCTTGCGCAGTTGACATTGGTTGACCTTTATCATCCAATTTTAGATTTGCTTTTATATCACCACCATCTAGCATCGTCATAGCTCGCCATGTGTTCCATTCTAGCATCAACGGTGTATCATATAATAAATTTGACTTAATATCATTAAACATCGTCATTACATCGTTATAATCTTTGTATTCCTTTAAATCTCTCACCTGTTGTTCAAGAATCGTCGCTTTTTTACTTTGGATAGCCTCTTCTAATTTATCCTTCAACTGTTCTGTTGTTTTTTTTGTCAAATCTTCCGATGATTCTATAACATCAGAAACTTGTTTGAGTAATCGTGTTCTATCATCAGAGTACAATACCGGCATGGCTGCATCGAATAAATGCTCTTTATATTTTTCTTCATCATCTACAAATATTGGTTTTCTATCCACATTATTTAAAAAGAATTCAACCTCTTTTTTCTTTTCACGCATTATTGAAAGCGAATGCCCTCTCTGAGATATTTCAACCATACCGGTTGCAC
>WFLY01000103.1 GCA_009177215.1 Bacillota bacterium | reverse complement strand
ACAATCTTGACATCCTTCCAGCTTATGAATATTTCTTTCTCCAAATTCTTTAACAAGCTTATTAGACAGTATATCATCCAAACTCTGAGTATTAATATTTCCTAAGACATAATCAGCCATACCATAAAAACAATCACAGATATTGATATCTCCATTTACATCTAACCCGATATGACGTTGACCTGCCCCACAAGGAATATCAGTACACATGTACGCACATTTTTCCGGATTTAAAATTCTTATAACTAATGATTCAATCTCCCGTTCATAAATATATTTTTTAGTTGTTTTTGATTCTTCATCATTATGTTTTATTAACCATTCGATTTCTTTAATTGTATTGTTACTTAATTCATCTAAATCAGGCGCTAAATTTTCTTCCTTCCCATATCCCAAAGGAGTAAATGTTGTAAATCCAATTCTATCCAATCCTGTCTCTTTACACCATTCTAAAATATCAACAATATGATTTACATTATATTTTGTAACCAAACATAGAACTCCAAATAAAATATTATTATCAAATAGCTGCTTCATTCCCTCCATTACTTTTGGATAACTACTACTTCCATCACCGAATACTCGTGTATGATCGTTTAAGGATTTATATCCATCAATACTAATTCCTATATCTATATTATATTTCTTAATTAATTGTATTACTTTACTATTAATTAACGTACCATTGGTCTGGATTTTAAACTTAATTCTAGGACCATAATACCTGCTTTTAATATTTTGTATGATATCTTCTATCAAATCTGTGCATAATAAAGGTTCTCCTCCATGAAAAACACAATCTATATCAGAATTATTGTTTACTACTATCTGATCAAATAATGTTAAAACTGTTTTAACACATATACTTTCTTTTTGTTTTCCTCCTTCTGTATAACAATATTTGCATCTTAGATTGCAATCTTGAGTTGTTTTAATAACTACACAGGATGGCTTTAATCCATTAATATTCTTCTTAATCCACTCGTGACGTGCCACTTGCATATAATATTCTGGCGAACCTTTTACAAACATATTTTCTTCCTCCCTCCCCAAATCTGATTAATTTCATCCACACCTGACACCTTTAAACCTTCCAAACTCCCTAGCAAATATCAACCTCTTTTCTACCAACAATAAAATTACCTTCCGTTAACATACCATACGCTACATCATACAGTATCCTGCTATCCAAGTACCAATTTCACTTTTATCAACTCCTATGTTGGCTTCATTTTACCATTTTCTACAAAAATAACAACCAATCTGTAATAAATTGCAATTTTACTGCAATATCTTGCAATTGTAGTAAATTGCAATCATAAAAGATGAGTACGAAATTAATATTTTTCCGATTTCTTATGCTCCTTTCAACTACCCTCTAATGTCTCTTCACATAATTCAAATGCTTCTCAAGAAAACTCTTACGGCAGCCCCTGCTGATATGCAATTGTGTTCCATCCTCTAACAAAACTTTATCTCCTGATATTGTTTTTATATACTTCAAATTCACAATAAATGAGCCATGGATTGCGGCAAAACTCCGCTCACTCACCTTTGTCCACAATTCTTTCAGGTTCATGTAAGTCAAATAATTCCCCTGCCTAGTGTAAATAATCAGTTGTCTCCCCTGTTTCTCAAAATAAAAGATTTCATCACTCTTTATGCTATAATGTCTTCTCCGATAATCAAAGGAAAAGCTTTGATTAGTCATATCCAGATAAGACTCCGCCTTCACAAGAAGACGGCGAAGCCTTTCCTCTGTAATCGGTTTTTGAATATAATCAAATGTAACTACCTCAAATACATCTGCCATATACCTTGTATGGCTGGCAAGAAATACGATTAACGCTCTCGCATCTTTTTTACGGATTTCCTTGGCAACTGTAATTCCATCCACGCCCGCCATTTCCACATCAAGGATAAATAAATCCGCACTCTTATCCCGTTTTTTGCAATCTTTCAAAAGTGCTTCCGAACTGTCATAAAACTCATACTGGATTGAATATTCTATCATGCCGCTTGTATATAGCCTGATTTTTTCAATATCCTGTGAGCTGTCATCACAAACAATCACCCGCATACTCTTCCCCTTTGTACACTTCTCACATTAAGTAAAATATAAAATTTAATATTCTTCCCTTTACAGCAATTATCTATTACAAATATCTCTCCAGCACACGTACCACCTGTGCGGCAACCGTCTCAAAGCCCTCCTTGGTCAAATGTATATGATCCGGACCCACAAATTCCTCTGCTCTCCCCGCAATAATCGGAAATAAATCGTCCACCGGTATATTGTGCCTTGCCGCCACATTCTTCAAAATCTCATTGTATCCCTCCATGTCCGAGGTATCGGGATTATCCGTAGGCATTGTGGTCGCCATGATAATCTGAGCATCCGGGAACAGCTTGTTAAGCACAGTAATCATACGCTCCAAAGCCGATTCATACTCTTCCGGCAGCGAGAACGGACGCCCCAGCTGATAATCGTCACCCAAATCCCAAAGCCCGTTATTCCAGTGAATAATATCCGGCTTGGGCAGATTCGGTATCCAGAAACGCAGGGAATTCAACGTANACCCTGCCCAGCGTCCGTTTTCCNCCGGTCCGCTGACCTCGGNTTTTCCTTCCAGCAATTTGCGCACAATTNGCTCATAGCCCATGCGAAGGGAATCTCCTAATAATAAAATCTGCTTCATATNACTCTCTCCTCTCCTATTCCTTCTCCCAAGGAATATCCGACACCTCCAGCTTCTTATCCCGAAGCATTAAATCCTTCACCGCCACTGCAGCGCTTTTGTCCTCANACAGCACGGCGTTCACCTGCTCGATAATGGGAAGCTGTACGCCGTATTTTGCGGCAAGACCCATAGCCGCCTTGGCGGAATAAACACCCTCTACCACCATCTGAACCTCGTCCATTGCCTCCTTGTAGGTACGCCCCTGTCCAATCAGGATACCTGCCCTGCGGTTGCGGGAATGCATACTGGCGCAGGTCACGATCAAATCGCCGATACCTGTAAGACCGCAAAAAGTCTCAAACTTTCCTCCCATTGCCGTGCCCAGTCTTGCAATTTCGGTTATTCCTCTTGTAATCAATGCCGCCTTAGTATTATCGCCATAGCCCAAGCCGTCCGCGATACCGGCGGCAAGCGCTACCACGTTCTTAAGGGCGCCGCCCAGCTCAATTCCCAGAACGTCAGGGCTGATATAAACCCTGAATACCTCGTTCATAAACAGGTTTTGAATATATTCCGCCGTACTCTTGCTCCTTGCTCCCACAACAATGGTGGTTGGAATCCCTCTTCCTACCTCCTCCGCATGGGAAGGACCCGACATCACTGCCACGTCCGCCTGTGGAATTTCCTGCTCAATAATTTCCGAGAGCGTCATCAGCGTGCTCTCCTCAATTCCCTTTGCCACATTGACAATTTTCTGCCCCTTGGCAACCAGTGTTCCAAATCGCTTAGCCGTCTGTCTGGTATAGGAACTTGCCACCGCCATAACCAACAAATCCTTCCCCTCCACAGCTTCCCTATCGTCGGTTGTAAAAATCATATCCTCGGGCAGATTCACACCGGGCAGCATCTTATGCTCATGGTTTTCCCTGAGCATTTCAATTTCTTTTTCCAATGCCGACCAGATAGTCACCTGATGCCCGTTTTTATGTAACAATACCGCAAGGGCAATGCCCCAGCTTCCGCCTCCCAATACACTAATCTTCGCCATAGCTCCTCTTTTCCGCAGCCTCCCGGCCGCATATCATTCTACATCTACCTTATTCTTCTTCAGTAAATAGGTCTTACGCTCCTCACCGTGCAGCAGTCTCTTAATATTCTCCCTGTGCTTCCAATACGCCATAACCGTCAATAATGCCGCAATAGCGTACATTTCATAAAGCTGCGCCTGTGTCATTCCTCCAAAAATGCCCAGCTGTCCGCAGACTACCATTTCAATCATAAAGCCCGCATATACAAGAAGAGACCCCAAAGATACATAATGTGTAGTAAAAAAGATTCCGAAAAATACCACCACGCCCATTATTACAAAATAGGGAGGATGAAAGGAAAGAATAAGCCCTGCCGTTGCCGCAATTCCCTTTCCGCCCTTAAAGCCCATATAAAAAGGAAAATTATGTCCTAAAATGGCGCCTGCCGCCGCATAAAGACAAAGCAGGTCAACCATATCCGGATGGCTTGCCCCGAACGCCAGTCGGGCTATCACCACTGCAATAATACATTTCAGGCAATCTCCCAAAAGTACAATCAGACCCGCCTTAGTGCCCAGCACGCGCAGTGCGTTGGTGGTTCCCGAATTGCCGCTGCCATGCTGCCTTATATCAATACCATGCGCCTTTCCATAAAAATATGCCGTCTGAAACAGCCCCAGCACATAACCAATCAGCAAACAGATAATACGTTCCATTATTGTTCCTTTTCCTTTCGTTCCCTAATGATAAACTTAAGCGGCGTTCCCTTAAAGCCAAAAGTCTCGCGGATTTGATTCTCAATATATCTCGTATAGGAGAAATGCATTAATTCCTTATCGTTTACAAAAATTACGAAGGTGGGCGGCTTCACGGAAACCTGTGTAATATAGTATAAACGCAGACGTTTTCCCTTATCCGAGGGCGGTTGCTGCATGGCGACTGCCTCCGCCATAATCTCGTTTAACACACCCGTCGCCACGCGCATGGCATGATTCTCGCTCANCATATCANTGGTCTCAAACAGCTTAGGCAGACGCTGACCCGTCTTTGCCGACACAAACAAAAGCTCCGCATAAGGCATATAGGACAAGGTGTTACGCACCTTTTCCGTAAAACGGTAAATAGTCTTGTCATCCTTTTCCAAAGCATCCCATTTATTCACCGCAATAATCACTGCCTTACCCCTGTCATGGGCGATACCGGCAATCTTGGCGTCCTGTTCCGTAACGCCTTCAACAGCATCGATTACCAGCACCACCACCTCGGCACGCTCTACTGCGCTGACAGTGCGCACAATCATGTAGCGCTCCAAATCCTCTTTAATCTTATTCTTGCGGCGAAGCCCTGCTGTGTCGATAAACACATATTCCTTACCGTTAAAGGTAATCTCCGTATCCACTGCGTCTCTTGTGGTACCCGCAATATCGGACACTATCANTCTGTTNTCACCCAAAAGCTTGTTTATCAGAGAGGACTTGCCCACATTAGGCTTTCCGACAATTGCAACCCGGGGGCGGTCATCCTCTTCCTCCTCCGCAAACNCATTGTCAAAGTGAGAAACCACCTCCTGCAGCATATCACCCAGCCCCAGACGGTTTGCCGCANAAACCGGATGCGGGTCTCCAATTCCCAGATTGTAGNATTCNNAAACGTCCGCCATATACTTTTCAAAGCTGTNNACNTTATTTACCACCANCACCACGGGCTTTTTGGAACGGCGCAGCATATCAGCTACCTTAGAGTCCGCATCCACAAGCCCCTGCTTTACATCCACCAGAAAAATGATCACGTCCGCCATCTCCATGGCAATCTCTGCCTGAGTCCGCATCTGCGACAGGATAATGTCCTTGCTGTCCGGCTCTATACCGCCGGTATCTATCAGCGTAAAGGTCATATCAAGCCATGTAACGTCCGTATATATACGGTCTCTCGTAATACCCGGAGTATCCTTTACAATCGATATATTTTCTCCCGCCAAAGCGTTAAACAGCGTGGACTTTCCCACGTTGGGCCTTCCCACCACCGCCACAATCGGCTTGGATTTTCTCTTTGCCATATTTTACCTCATTTCTGCGCTGCTTTTTGTG
>WFLY01000176.1 GCA_009177215.1 Bacillota bacterium | reverse complement strand
CAAAGATTTGAATATAATAATTAAGGCATGCATGCGTCGTGTGATAGTAGGATTAAACGGAGGCGGAAAATCAACTTATATAAAGTTATTAATGAGATTATATGAACCGACTGAAGGGAGAATTTTATTAAACGGTATTGATATTAGGGAATTTGATAAAAACGATTATTTTAATATATTTGCACCGGTATTCCAAAGTATCGAATTGTATGCTTTTAGTATGGTTGAAAATATTACGATGCAGAAATACGAGGCTTCAGATAAAGAACGTGTGAAAGAATGTTTAGATAAAGCAGGACTTGGTAAAAAAGTTAGTGATCTTCCCAATGGAATTGATACACAGCTATTAAAGGTAATATATGACAATGGGGTAGAATTATCGGGTGGCGAAAAACAAAAACTGGCATTGGCGAGAGCTTTGTACAAAGATGCATCAGTTATTGTGTTGGATGAGCCTACTGCAGCATTAGATGCATACGCAGAGTGTGAGTTATATAATGCATTTGATAATTTGGTTGGAAACAGAACTGCTATTTATATATCGCATCGACTTGCTTCTACAAGATTTTGCGATCAAATAGCGGTCTTTGAAAAGGGTAAATTGATTGAATATGGAACGCATGAAGAATTAATAAAGCAAGGCAAAGCTTATTTTGAATTATTTCAGATGCAGGCAAAGTATTACCAAGAGGGAGGCGAAGCTGCATATGAGTAAAGAAAAAAAAATAAATAATGAAAACACCGTTAGAAATGTAGTTGGTTATTATTTTCGCACGATATGGAAGTTTAGTCCTATTATCTTCTCGCTTTATTTCGTGGAAATCTGTATAGGACTTATACAGCCTTTGATTACTACAGTTGTACCTAAATTTATTATTGATGAATTGATGGGTGAGCGGGATGTAAGGAAGATAATCATTTATGTGGTAATAATCGTTTTAGGATACGAAGTGTTTGGTTTTGTTCTGAATGTAACAAGGTGCAAAAAGACAAAGTGTATAGATGCAATAACCAGACACTTTAACGCACTGTTTTCAGACAAGGCAATGAGCATGGATTTTCATTATACCGAAAATCCGGAGCTTCTTAACATGGCAGAACAGGTTAAAAGCGGCATGGGATATGCCGGAGGTCCAACGGCGCTGCTTGATTGTATATGTGCGATTATTACCGGGGCGTTGTTGGTGGTAGAATCAGGAATTATTTTTATGACGGGTTCATCTTTGATTATTGTTATTATGCTTATTGCAATTGTTTTGCATATTATGTTGACGCGGGCAATCAATAACGTGGAAATAATTTATTACCAGAAAAGAGCGGCATTTGATCGTTCTTTTGCCTATATTCTGTGGCAATTATCAAATTATNGATTTGGAAAAGAAATACGTTTATACCGCGCNCAAGATATGATNCTTGATAAAGCGGATTATTATANCGGACAGTTATCTGGTCAAATGAAAGCTCAAAGTAATTCTGTTGTCAAGTTGACATCATTAGATACGGTCGTATCATTGCTTCAGACCGGTACTGTATATTTTTATTTGGGAGTGCAGGTAATAAGGAAAACAATAGGATACGGTGATTTTACTATGTATTTGTCCGCAGTGACAAATTTCATGGGAGGAATACAAAGTGCGTTTTATAATTTCCAAATGATATTTAACAAGTGTTTTTATTTAGGGCAGTTTGTCAAATTTATGAACTACCCTAACATGATGGACACAGGTGAAATGGTACCTAAAGAATCTGCGGATCACACGATTGAATTTCGCAATGTGTACTATAAATACTCCGGTACGGATAAATATGCACTGGAAAATGTTTCATTGAAAATAAATTCCGGTGAACATATCTCGATAGTGGGGATGAATGGAGCTGGTAAGACTACGTTTATTAAATTATTATGCAGATTGTATGATGTCGAGCGTGGAGAAATCCTGCTTGATGGAGTTAATATCAAGGAATATAACTATAAAGAATATACTAAATTATTTTCGGTTGTATTTCAGGACTTTAAATTGTTTTCTTTTAGCTTAAATGAAAATATTGCTTGTGATGAAGATAATATAGATGTAAGCAGAGTTGAGGTCCAGTTAAAGAGGNTTGGAATATTAGATAAATTTAATGAATTAGAACGCAAGACTGACACCAACCTGTTTAAGGATTTTGATGAAGCGGGTATAGAACCATCCGGCGGAGAGCAGCAGAAAATAGCAATAGCCAGAGCGCTATACAGAAGTGCGCCAATTGTTATTTTGGATGAACCTACGGCGGCGNTGGATCCCATTGCAGAAANGGANGTATATACACATTTCAACGAGCTGGTGCAGAATAAAACAGCATTANTTATCTCACATCGCCNGTCATCTTGCAGATTCAGTGATCGAGTTGTGGTCTTTAAAGATGGAAAAATAATTGAGGCAGGAACGCATAATCAATTAATGGAAGTTATAAACGGTGAATATGCAACTATGTTTAGTGTGCAAGCAACATATTATCAATGAGAGGAAGACATATGAACAGTCAAAATGTAATAGATGAAGAGGCGCTGCGCCTTTATAATGCAAAAGAATATATGCGACATAGATTGTACGCTTTTATGGTTCAATTTCCCAGAGAAGAGAAATTGGGGATTTTGCAGATTTTTATTAATCAGGTACATAATTTTCTAATTCTTGATTCTAAAGAAATAAAACACAATTCAAGAATTTGTATGATTGAAACTTCGTGTTCACAAACCACGATTGAAGATATGTTAATCCATATAAACAAGGAAGAATTTGATACGCTTGACGCTGCCGCCGAGGAATCAGAAGAACAGTATCAATACCTGTTGTTTTGTAAAGAAGCAGGAACAACTCTTCTTGATGAGTTGATGAAAGATATTGGTATGGATGGCTGGGCTGAATATAAATTTAGGGTACTGAGAAATTATGCATCGGAATACAAAGTAGCANACACATATTTTNATAATCGTCAGCAAATTATTGAGATGACACATCATGGAATAATCAATGACGATGAAATTAGAATTTACGAGAACAATGAACGAAAGCCCTCTGCTGATATCGTAACAACAATAGGTGGAATAGGTGATAACTTTATTGTGTTTTCTGTAATACATGAATTTGCAAGGCGTAAGCGTGAAATGGGTCGGGAAGTATATGTAATGGTTGCAGATAGAAATGAACAGTATGGTGATGGCCATGATATTTTCTTTTATTGGGAATATCCTCGTGTGCTATTTAATAATTGGGAAATGAACAATTTGTTCAAGTCAAGAGTAGCTTCTAATTTGGGCGATTTGAATAAAAGTTTTGCAGAAACGCCAACACCAGGGCATATTTGTAGTCTTACGAAAAAAGTATTAGGGATTGAAGATTCTTTTGATCCTTATACACATAAAAATATTCTAGAAGAAAAGCNTANAAANGANATANGCNAAGAANAACTNCAATATANTGAGCAGATAACAANTAAAAGGAACTTAATANGNTTTNAGNATNTTACAGGGCAGAAAGTAGAGGATGGATTTAAAGTTAATCCTACGAGAAATTGGAAACCAGAAACCGTGCTCAGTTTTGTAAATATTTGTAAGCAGCAAGGATTGGATCTGCTGGCTTTGAATCCTAATCCATATGATATAGATTTAGGGATACTGCAGTTAAGGCAGATGAGTACCGCAGCTTATGCGTATACAATATCAAAACTTACATTACTTGTAGGAATTGATAGTTCTGCAGGACATATTGCTTCTTTTTATAATATTCCGAGTATAACTATTTGGGGGAAACAATCACCCGTTGATGCATTTGACAAACCCATCAGTTTTAGGGCAATGAGAAAAAATTTTAGCCTGTGGTCGGAAAATATGGATATTAATTGTATTACACCGGAACTTGTCATTAAGAAAATCCAGAACTATTTAAATGGTATGCTGAAATTGTCTGATCATATTATTACATATGAGGATTCTTTGAATTTTTATCAGATGGAAATAGTAAAGCAAAATTTATCAAGTATGGGGTAAGTGGGTATGAAAAATAATTATTTATTTGAAAAATATCAGAACTATTTTCCCGTTGGGGCGGCGGTTGGATATGACAGGTTAGAATCATATAAAGAACTTCTTCGCAATTTCAATAGCATTTCTACAGAAAATGAATTGAAATTTGAGAGGATACATCCGCAGAGAGAACAGTATGATTTTACCAAAAGTGACAAGCTGGTACAGTATGCAATTGAAAATAATATGTTGGTACGTGGACATACTTTTGTGTGGCATAACCAGAATCCGGACTGGTTGTTTGAAAAAAGTAATCTCAAGAGAGAAAACCTTTTGTCTGATTTATATCATCATATAGGAACTGTTATGGAACGATATAAGGATTCTGTATATTGTTGGGATGTCGTAAATGAAATATTTGCGGATGATGATACGGTTTTTAGAAAAACACCATGGCTTGAATATGTTGGCGAAGATTATGTGGAGATGGCATTTCACTTTGCGCATGAGGCGAATCCTAGGGCAGAACTGTATTTAAATGAATATAACTGTGAAATCGGNGAAAAACTCGACAAGGTAATTGCTTTTGTTACAAATNTAAAGAAAAAAAACGTTCCGATNGANGGTGNAGGNATTCAAGGGCATTATAGTATTTATTTCCCGGNGATGGATATGATAAGAGACATGTTGTCTCAATTTTCAAGACTTAATATTAAAGTCCAGATTACGGAACTTGATGTATCGCTGTTTCGATTTCAGGACGAGAGGGAAGACCTTAAGGTTCCGACCACTGAAATGCTGGATGCACAAACCAGATATTATAGTGATTTGTTTACTATTTTCAAAGAGTACAAAGATATCATCGGTGGTGTGACATTTTGGGGTGTAGCAGATGATTATACATGGCTGGATGATTATCCTGTTAAAGGANGAAAAAANTGNCCGTTGTTGNTTGATGAAAATTTAAATNCCAAACCGGCATACACTGAGATAATGAAGNGANAATGATGATATTAGNAGTTAATGAGAAGCCAACAGTCAGACCATATGCATATCTGGCTTATATAGATGCCATATTGGAAAATAAGATTTTGCTGCGAGGTATGATTCGAAACGCTCAAGGAAGAGAGTGGAGTAGTATATCGTACGACACAGATGTATGTTGGGATGGTGATTGTGTAAACATAATTAATCACGACACTTATGATGGAAATAATAACACGGAGACTTTCATCTACACCGTCATCAATAAAGAGGATGAGGTGGTAGTCAGGCTGGAGCAATTTGTAAACATTCGAGAGAATGCAATAGTGAATTTCTTTGTTTGTGCGGGAACGGATCACAATACAATACTCAGTACTTTGGAGCAGGGTTATCGGTTAGGAATTACAAGGTTTGGACTATATATTAAGCATAAGGATAATGTTATTGATATAGATGCGAGAGATTTACGAGAGTATATTGGAGAATGGAATAAGGTTAAATGGATTAAGCTGACAATAGCGGATGGAAAGATAGCTTCCTATTTATCTTTGGATGGTAACAAGTGGTACAAGATCGATGAGATGGAAACATTGCAGACCGAACAATATAAGATAATGGGTATAAACACTAATTTTTTGGGACTTGGCGAGCAATATTACAATTGGCTTTATATGAACTTTGTTCAACTACATTTTAGCAAAGAAGAGATATCGCAAGTGTATCTTAACTATTATAACTGTCCATATATTGGTATGGTTAATGAACAGTCTCTTGCACCTTTGTTTTTGGAAACCAGAAAAGATAATGTTGAGGATGTTGCATACCTTTTCAGTGGTGTTAATGATTACTTGTTCTTTTGGCTTATGCGTAGTTATTATGTGGTGATTTCTATAGATGAATATTATGTTCCGGGTCATGGGAGATTTCAAAAGGAGCATTTTTACCACCCTGTCTTGGTATATGGATTTGATGAAAAAACAAAAGAATTTATTGTACTTGATTATGACATGAAATTATTTACTGCCAGAGTGTCTTATGATGTATTTGCGCAAGCTGATTTCTTTCAAAGAGACTATTCTATTATGCGTTACAGATATATATCAAATATTTCTGCAGCGAAGATGGAATTTAATGTAAATACATTGACACGAAATTTGAATAATTTTTTGGAAGGAAACGGTGAAAATGAAAGATTTGTATTTATGTTGCCGGGGCAAAAAGGAACATACGGAATAGCAATATGGAACGACCTGTTGAATGATTCTGAAGTGATGGAATTATTTATTAAAGACAGAAGGCTCTTCTACGTTTTGTATGAACATGCAAATCTTATGAAACAGCGTATTTTTTTTCTTAGAGTTCGTGGTTTTTTGCATGAAGAGGATACAAAGGAAGTGCTCATAACGTGCGGTAAACTTCTCCAAAGTACGGAAGCTCTTAAAAATTTGGTTATATGGTTCAAAATAAATAATACAAATGATAGAAAGAAAGAACGCGTGACAGAAAGGAGAGCGCAGATCAAAGAACTATTGGGTTCCATATGTAATCTGGAAGTCCAATTATTTAAGGAACTATTGGAAAAGGTTAGGTAAAAAACAGTGCGATTAGAACAAGAAAATACTATGATAATAACTTACGTTGATGAAAATTATGAGGAGAATCTTGAATTTGATTTTTTGGAATCATTAAGGAAACGCGCAAAATATAAAGGAAAGATACTCGTCATGAACTATGGATTATCGGAGGATATTGTTAAAAAACTTTCAAAACAGTATGACGTAATATTTGAAAGATGCAATAAGAATTTGGCTGTGTTTTCGCAAAGGTATCGCGATATTCCGAAAGCAATAGAAAAATACTGTAATGATATTAAGAGCATAATGCTGATTGATGGCGGGGATATATGGTTTCAAAAGGATGTTATGCCAATATTTGAAAGGACTCAGAATAAAGTGGGTTGTGTGGCAGAAGAGATTGTTATTGGAATAGATGAGTGGACTGCAAAATGTATGGCAAATTTGTCTGAGGATATTCAAAGCATTATTATGCTAAAATGTCACGGTACTCATGTTAAGAATTCGGNAATGATTNCCGGANCTAAAGAAAAAATACATAAATTAATAAAAGACANATATAAAGATATTTGCAATTCAGGGATAGAATATTTTGGAATTGACCAGATTATGTTCAACTATGAATTTGCGATGTTGAAGGAAGAAGAAAAAATCGTCCTAGATAATGAGTTCAATTATGTTCTTGTTACAAATAAAGAGGGATATTATATCAGTGATAATAACATTTATAAAAAAAACGATGATACGCTGGTGACAGTGGTTCATAATGCGGGTGGAGCATGGCGTGTGCTTAAAAGACCGTTCACTAATAAGTATACCGATTATAAACAATATGTATTAGAAAATGTTACAAAGATTAGTTTGGACGATACCTTAAAGTTTTAGATGATGAGGATAGCATAAATGGAATATGAATATATTGATGATTTAATAGTGCGATATCCCCCATTGAGTGTATGTAACAAAGAAATTCATAATGTGTATGAGATTATAAAGGAAGGTTTTGAATCAGGGCATAAATTGCTTATATGTGGCAACGGCGGAAGCTGTGCAGATTCCCAACATATAGTAGGAGAATTGATGAAATCATTTGCAATAAGACGCCATATATCCATTGAAGACAAAAGAAGGCTGATTAGTTTATATGGAACTGAAGGAGAGAAAATGGCAGATTATCTTGAAAAGGGTTTGCCTGCAATTTCGCTTGACACCATTCCTGTAGTGGCAACTGCATTTAGCAATGATGTGAGTGCAGAGTATGTGTATGCACAGATTTTATATAATTACGGTGAAAAAGGTGATGTGCTGTTAGCAATCAGCACATCCGGAAATTCAGTAAATGTAATAAACGCTATCAAACTTGCCAAAATGATGGGGATTAGAACAGTGGGACTTACAGGAGAATCAGGAGGTCGACTGAGTGGACTATGTGATGAGGCAATTCATGCTCCAGCTAAGTGTTCTTACCAGATTCAAGAATATCATGTTCCGATTTACCACACATTGTGCATAATGCTTGAAAAATATTTTTGTTGTTGTAAAGTCGAAAACTGTGGGGGTATAGATGGTTATACAGAAGGATGAATTGAATAAGCTTAGANCANTGAATGTATTGATAATAGGCGATTTTTTTTTGGACAANTNNNTGAACGGTGATGTGTCACGTATATCACCGGAAGCGCCTGTACCAGTGCTTAAAGTCAAGAGTATCGAATATAGATTGGGTGGTGCGGGTAACGTGGCCAATAATATTGCTGCGCTTGGGGGAATACCCAGAATAGTGGCGTGCATTGGAGCGGATGATGAAGGAGCTATTTTATTAGCTGAGCTAAAAAATCATTCCTGTGATATTCAATATGTGACAGTGTGCGATGAGGTATCGACTATATGTAAGACAAGGATTGTTTCAAAGAATCAGCAACTTCTTAGGGTTGACAGAGAAGAGGAANAGTTTGTTTCACATGAATNTATAGAGGATGTAAGAGGAAAGATTAAACGGATTTTTGAAGATATTGATATCGTAATATTATCCGATTATGGGAAGGGCAATGTAACGGGCGAATTTGCACAATTGATTATTCGCTATGCAAATGCCAAAAACATTCCTGTTGNGNTGNACNNTAAAGGTAATGACTATACCAAATNTNNCGGAGCTANNTTGTNTACNCNNAATATAAATNNATTTTGTGNTGCTACNAANTGTACAATATGTGNNGAANATGATANTTGGGTNAATGCGCAAANAATAANTNANATGNNAATTGATAATGTTCTTTTAACCCGATCTGAGAATGGGTTATCGCTTATCACACGTAATGAAAAAAATGATTATCCTGTTGAAACTAAGGAAGTAATTGATGTAACAGGAGCAGGGGATACTGTAGTAGCCTTGATGGCAATGGGAATTGGTGGAGGTTTGACTTTGGAAGAAAGCTGTATGCTGGCTAATCAGGGAGCATCAATTGTTATATCAAAATTTGGAACTGCAACAGTATCATTAGAGGAACTGTATAGGCAAAATGCTCACAATAATCTTTGTGGTAAAATTGTTTCAGTGAGTGAAATAGAAATAATAAAGAAATTGCTAGAAGTAGAACACAAAACAATAGTATTTACAAATGGTTGTTTTGATTTGTTGCATTCGGGGCATTTAGACTCATTACAGAAAGCAAAAGGATTTGGAGATATTTTGATTGTGGGGTTAAATAGTGATGAGTCTGTAAAACGCTTGAAAGGTTTTTCGCGCCCGATTATCGATGAAATTAATCGTGCAATAATGCTTTCGGGACTTGAGTGTGTTGATTATGTGATTATTTATGAAGATGATACACCTCAGAAAATAATTGAAATATTGGAACCGAATGTTCTTGTAAAGGGATCTGAGTGGAAGGGAAAAAAGGTTGTGGGTGAAGACTTTGTAAAGGCGAAAAACGGTCGTATCGAATATGTAGATATGAGACAAGGATTTTCTACCAGTGCAATTATTGATAAGATAAAGAGAGCGTAATTAGAGATGAATAAGGCTGTTTTTTTTGATCGTGATGGAACAATAATAGAGGAAAAAAATTACATTAAAGATGTAAATGACATTATTATATGTGATCAGGTAGCAGAAGGACTATCGTTATTAAAGAGCCAAGGATATTTGATTATACTGGTATCCAATCAGTCAGGAGTTGCAAGAGGTTATATGTCTGTTGAGAGTGTAGAAATTATTAATGCCGAACTAAATAAGAGATTAATGCTTCAGGGAGTATGCTTTGATGATATGCTATATTGCCCGCATTATGAGGCGGGTATCATAAAAGAGTATTCGGTGAAGTGTGATTGTAGAAAACCTAAAAAAGGAATGGCTTGGATAGCTCAAAGAAAGCATAATCTTAATCTGAAGCAATGTGTTATGGTGGGTGATAAAAACACTGATATAGAGNTTGGGAAACGCNTTGGAGCAAGATTAAANATATTGGTNAAAACNGGATATGGANCAGAGCAGCAAAAAAAATCTGGATGGGATTATGTTGCTGACACTATATATGATGCTTGCAAAATAATAGCTGATTTACCCAAAACAGTCTATTAGGTGAGTTGTGTTTATAAATTTTGAAAGATAAGGGTGTTGATGCATGTTATGATAAGTGAAGCAAAAAGTGTAATCAGAAGATGCGACAGTGAAAATAATGTTGATTATTTACAGAATAGTTATTTGTATGTCAGAAGTGTGGATATTATTATCGCGTTACTGCGAGTCAGAGACTTGAAATGATAGTTGATTAGGGCAGTTTTAAAGAATTCCATATAGAATGCAANGNNATTAACCNATTNCAATTTGAAAATTATTCTGATATTTTGGAAAAAGCAAGAAAAGAGAGCGGAAGAGATGAAGCTCATACTATAGGAGAAGCAACTGCACTGGGTCAAAGAATAGCATTGGGAGTGTGCGATTCACATTTTATGATGGCAAACACGGAACATTATTATGGTGAAAAAATGCGATATTTGTTGAATTTGTGAAATTTAAATTAGATAGATTGTTTGGTGATGATAATGCAATAATCGGGGGAATTGCATTATTGAACGGACATCCAGTGACAGTTAAAGGGAATGAACGCGGAAAGAACATTGAAGAATGTTGCGAAAGGAATTTCGTAATGCCTAATCCGAAAGGGTATTGTAAGGCATTACGTTTAATGAAGCAGGCAGAGAAATTTAATCGCTCGGTTGTATCTGTTGTCAATACCCCAGAAGCTTTCTGCGGAGTTGAAGCGGAAGAACGAGGACAGGGGATAGCGAATAATTTGTATGAACTTTCTTCTCTCGAAGTTCCGGTTCTTTGCATATTGATAGGGGAGGGAGGAAGCGGAGATGCTTTGGCAACGGCGGTTGGCAATGAGGGGTGGATTTTTGAGAATGCAACCTTCTCTTTGTTGTCACCGGAAGGGTATTCGGCAATTTTGTGGAAGGATTCAAGAAAAGCGAAAGAAGCTGCTTCGATTATGAATGCATCTCCCAATAATTTGATTAGTCTTGGAATAGTAGACAAAATTGTACCGGAATATGGCGGAGAGATGGAACAAAATCTTTCGAAGATAGCCCAATATCTTAATGTTGAAATTAAAGATTTTTTAAGAAAATGCAGATCTAAAATAGGAAGAGAACTTGCACTGGAAAGGCAAGCAAGATTTAATAAGTTTTAATTAGTGTGCTAAAAATATTAAAGNGAGATAAAGGGATGGTAGTATATCGGCTTCCCGTTGATGCTTCCAGTGTGTGAAAATTGGAAAGGAACCGTTCAGGATTATGTCGCAGGACATAGTTTGGGTGGGAGATTGTGTAATATACAGATTAGAAAGAAAAAAATAATTTGCGTTAAATTTGCTGATTTCGGGTAAATAGAGTAAAATAAAGAAATACTTTGACGTGAAGGAGTCCGTATGAGTAGAGAATACAATAGGATCGTNAAATGTAGGATTGTAATTTGTCTGCGCTTTCCGCTGTAAAAGTTTATTTCATATTTGAAAATCTTTCATCAAAATATAATATCGCCTATATCAAAAAATAATTCCCAAATGCCTGAGGACATTCATAAATGCGAAAAAGAAAGCTATTAATCCCAATAAACCAAGGATTTGTTTCCCTGTATTCATTTTGTTGCTGCTTTTCTGAAGAAGTTCGTTTTGCGACTCAGCCTGAATTCTTAGTTCACTTCCTGCCGGAAGCTTATCGGTTAATTTTTTTTGCAGCCTTAGAACAAGGGTGGTGTAGGGTTGTTTCATTGCAAAATTATATGCGCCGGTCAAGCCGTTCTCATTTTTTTTGCCGTCTCTGACCCATGCCTCAAAATGCAGCCTGCCGTCCACATAAGTATAATCGAAAAAGTAAATCTGCTGTAAATTTTTATTCATGGAACCAAAACTGCCGGAACCGTTTAGACCGTAATCGCTTACATAGCAGGACTTCCCCTGCCATTGTCCCTGATAAAATCCGCCATCCTCCAAGAAGCTATTGATAATCTCCTGAACCTCGTTTTCGGGGAACTGTAATTCCATATCCTTTATGTATCTGCTCATAATAATCTCCATTCCGCCGCCTTCCGGTTGGCGGCACCAATAGTAATGAAAGTTTTACTTTCTGTCACACGAATCCTCCATGTCGGAGTGTTTTTGCGCAGGCAGCGCGCCCGAAATATCAGATTTCGTACAGCGATTCGGATTTGTGAAGCTCCGGCACAAATATGCCATATAAAAATAAGCTATGGAGTTTGTTTTCAATCNATGTTCTTTTCGNGTNATCCTGCATTTGATTTNATTATCATTCAATTATTATTAGGTTATATTAAGCATATCATAATTATGTGATGTTATCTAGNAATATTTGAAAAGAAATTTATATGTTGATTTACTGTTTATTACCCCGAGCAACGAGCCAAGTGCTGTGCTTAAAGGGAGGCAAAGCATCCCTTGATTATGATGGTGAATGCCGCAAGGGTTAATACCGCCGCATTGGAGATGCGCTGCGCTTTGTGGCGTTTCAATATTTATGCCGCTGTCTGTAGCGGGGGTATTGGCTTTAGCAGCAGGCTTCATACAGCTTTAAAATATCTTCAAAAGCGTAATCGGGCTTGTAGGGCGTATTTTCAATATCTGCGGGCACAGCCTCCCCGGTAAAGACAACACAGGTATCCACGCCGCCGTTAATTCCGCAGGCAATATCCGTGTACAGCCGGTCGCCTACTACTAAGGTTTCCTCCTTGGAAAAACCGGACCGGGCAAGGCACAGCTCCACAACCTCTTTGCTTGGCTTTCCCAGATAAATAGGAGACTTGTCCGTGGTTTCCGTAATCATGCTGCAAATGGCGCCGCAGTCCGGCACAAAGCCGAAATCTATGGGGCAGCGCAGATCGGGATTGGTGGCGTAGAAGGGAACGTCCGTAGTCTGGAGCACCCTGCAGACCTCCGTCAATTTCCCGTAAGTAAGTTCACTGTCATATGCAACTACCACACAATCAATATTATCTTGAGCCGTCTCCACAACGTAAAGCCCGTTTTTTTGAAGCTCCGACACAAAGGAGACTGTTCCAAGTACAAAGATTTTTGCTTTTGAGTACTGCTCCTTTAAAAAACGCAGCGTCATATATCCGGAGGTGATAAACTGCTCCTCCGTGGTCTTTAGATGAAAGGCATTGCGAAATTTTTTCACATAGTCCTTACCGCTTTTGGTGGAATTATTGGTAATATAATATGCTTTCCCGCCAATTGCATCAATATATTGTAAAAGTTGGGCGCTGCCTTCGTACAGAGTGTCTCCCACCGCAAGGGTGCCGTCTATATCAAACAAGAATAGTCTTTTTTTCTTTAATTTCTCAAACGTTTCCATAGGAATCTCCATTCCGTCGCCTTTGGCTGGCGGCACAAATAGTATTGAAAGCTCTGCTCTTTTTCACACGAATGCTCCATTTCAAAGCAATTTACAGCAATAACATGCGATAATGGCACATTTGGAACTCTGCTCCAAATAGTCAATTGAAAAATAATGTCTTCAGATTTATCTTTCAACAGAATCACATATGGGGTCATTATTGCACAGGTGGCCCACAAAATACCGGATTTCACGCTGTGATTCAAATTTGTGACGCTTTGGCACAAATAAGCAAATTTAGTTTTTGTTATTTATTATGGAATGAAAAAAGGAATTTGTCCACCATATTTGAAAATATTATTTTGGCAGGCTTGATATGGCTGAAAGTGACGCTTTAGCTTGCTAAAAAGAATTATTAGGAACTCAGCACATAAGGTTAGGATAGCGCAAAGGGGATATTCGTGCTATAATGTGAAAAAATAAGAAAAAGCAGATACTATTTTTAGAGAAGTAAGGGCGTAAAAGATGCTTTACGCTGAAACGGGTGGGGAAAGGAACGGATATAAATTATGAAATTAATATCATGGAATGTAAACGGTTTAAGGGCATGTTTGCAAAAAGGCTTTATGGATTTTTTCAATGAGGCGGACGCGGATATTTTCTGCCTGCAGGAGACGAAGCTGCAGGAGGCGCCGCAGGATCTGGAGCTTTCCGGTTATTATCAGTATTGGAATTATGCGGATAAGAAAGGATATTCGGGAACGGCGCTGTTTTCCAGAAAGGAGCCTTTGCAGGTAAGCTATGGAATCGGTGTGGCCAGACATGACCATGAGGGCAGGGTGATCACGGCGGAATTTGAAGAATTTTATGTGGTTACGGTGTACACGCCCAACTCCCAGAGGGAGCTTGCAAGGCTTGCCTACAGAATGGAATGGGAGGCTGACTTTCTTAAGTATATAAAGGAACTTGAGGAGAAAAAGCCGGTAATCTTCTGCGGGGATTTAAATGTTGCTCATAAGGAAATTGATTTGAAAAATCCAAAGACAAACCATAAGAATGCGGGTTTTACGGACGAGGAGCGCGCCTGCTTTACCAAGGTTCTGGAAAATGGTTTTATAGATACCTTCCGGTATTTTTATCCTGATTTGGAGGGAGTATATTCTTGGTGGTCCTATATGTTTCAGGCAAGGGCGAAGAACGCAGGCTGGCGTATTGACTACTTTGTAGTGTCAGAGAACCTTAAGGACAGCTTACAGGACGCCAAAATCCACACGCATGTTACAGGCTCGGATCACTGTCCGGTAGAGCTTACACTGAACAAATAAGTGGAAGCATATGTCTGAAAATTATGATTTTATTCATTGCTTTATGGTATGTTTAAGTATTGTATTCTTTCAGACCGGACTTTAGTTGACACGCAGATAGATATAGAATGTGGTTTCAAGTCTGTGTTGGCGGGGCTTTATCTGATATTTTGTTTGTATTCTTAGCGAGAATGTCTCGGAGTGAAGGAACATGTATCACAGTGAAGGAAAATGCATTACAGGCGTTGTTTTTAAGAATCGTCAGATGTCAGGTCGGTTGTGTGCCATGGCAGTATGGAGGATTGGAATGGGTAACAGACTTACCAGAGAGTTTTTTGCCAGAGATGGTATCACGGTGGCAAGGGAGCTTTTGGGAAAAATTTTAGTGCATGAGACGCCGCTTGGCACCGTGCGGGGGATTATAACCGAAGTGGAAAGCTACATGGGAGAGGAGGACAAAGGCTCCCACACCTACGGCGGAAAGCGGACCGAGCGCACGGAGCCCATGTATCACAAGGGCGGAACCTCTTATGTATATTTGATTTACGGTATGTACAGCTGTATGAATATTGCCGCTATGACGGAGGGAATTCCGCAGGCGGTGCTGCTGCGAAGCGTAGTTCCGGCAGACGAAAAATCTAAGGAGCGGATGTGTGCGCTAAGACTTGCTGAGATGGAGAGGCGGCGAAGCAGGAAGGCGCAGCGTGAGAATGAAGAAGAATCGGGAGATACCACGGCGGGGCATAAATTTGCAGCAACAGCTAAATGCATGGCAGCAGACAAGCCCGAAACAGCAGACAGCCTAAATCTGCCCTCAACGCTAAAAAAGCACTTGGCGGACGGACCGGGCAAGCTGTGTATTGCCATGGGTATCACCCGGGCGGACNATGACATTGACATGGTGGAGAGTCGGGAGTTTTATGTGACGGACGGCGTNTTGGTGNCGCCGGAGCAGATTCATGCCGCNAAGCGCANCGGTATTGATTATGCGGAGGAAGCGGCCGACTATCTGTGGCGGTTTTATGTGGAACCGAGANAGGTTCCGGGTATGGGAGATTATGTTTAGATTATGACAGAATTATTGNGGATAGCCGTTGTGGAGGATGAAAAGGTACACGCGGCAATTATCATACGGCTATTGGAGGAATGGCTGAAGCGGCGGGAGATTAAATTTCATATTCAAGAATTTCCCGACGGAGAGGCATTCTTGTTTGAGTGGGAGCAAAATCAGGCGTGGAACGCCCTGTTTTTTGATATACAGATGCCGGGGTTAAGCGGAATGGAGCTGGCAAGGAAAATCAGGAAGGAAAACAGGCAGGTGGCGATTGTCTTTGTGACGGGAATAACCGACTATCTGCAGGAGGGCTATGAGGTGGAGGCCTTACATTATTTGATAAAGCCCATAAACGAGGAAAAAATAGATTATTGCATGGAGCGGATTGCGGTAAAGTACAATGAGGATGAAAGGCAGAGAGCGATTTTAATAGAGGCTAAGGAGTTGAAGAACGGAGAGGAGAGCAGCCATGTAACCATAAAGCTTTGTCCGGAGGATATTTTGTACATTGAGGCATTTGCCCATAACACGGAGCTGCATACAAGGGATAAGCGCTACCGTGTAAGGGAGGGAATCTGTGTCTGGAGAAAGCGGCTACAGCAGGAAGCCTTTATTCCCTGCCACCGCTCTTATCTAATAAACCTTATGTATGTCGCGCGTCTGGAGAAGGAAGTTGTCGTATTGGACGATGGAACGACAGTGCCTATGAGCAGGAGAAGTTATAAGGCGGTAAATCAGGCTTTTATACAATTTTACAGAAGGATAGGAACGGCGTATGGCGCTGCCGCGGATATTTTTGGATGCGGAGAAGAGGCTGACAGAGAATGAAATATGTGATGATAATTTTTTTGGCGGTGGCGGTGCTTGCCCTGCTTGTATTGATATGCCGCAGCGTTTTTATAAGGCTTGTGGATAAAAGAATTGCGGCGTATCAGAATGAGCTGGTGGAAAAGCACTATGAGGAAGTGGAAAATATGTATCGGCAGATGCGGGGCTGGAGACATGACTATAAGCATCACATCCAGACTATGAAAGCGCATCTTGCCATGGAACAATATGAGGAATTGGACAGCTATTTAAATGAGCTGGATGCGGATTTAATGTGGGTGGATACCGTATTGAAAACGGGAAATGTGCGCATTGACGCCGCCTTAAATTCCAAGCTGTCGCTGGCGAAGGCAAAAGGAATCCGCGTGAACGCTAAGGCGGTTGTACCGGGTGAGCTTATGATAAAAGAGGTGGATTTGTGTGTGATCATCGGGAATCTGTTGGACAATGCCATTGAGGCATGTGCTAAGGGGGATAAGGAAAAGCAGTTTATCCGCGTTTATATAGATATTTTAAAGGAGCAGCTTTATATTTATGTGTCTAATTCCATGGCAGATAATATACAAAAGCATGGCGGGCAGTATTTGTCCACCAAGCGGGGAAATCATGGCTTTGGGCTGATGAGGATTGACAGGGTAGTTCAAAAATACAATGGTTTTTTGAACAGACAGCATGAGGAAGGAGTTTTTGCCACGGAGATTATGCTTCCCCTATCATAACTTTCATCAGGAGTACCATTCGTGCACAGAGGAGACCTTTTGTGCACGTTTTTTATTTGCTTGTGCCGTATATGATAGAATCTAAGTAATCAGCCGAAGGGGGTTCGTTCGGTACACCGGATATAGGGAGGATATTCATGGAAGACATAAAACAAAAAAATGACGGAATATTCAAAAATGCGTGTTTTCTGGCAAGGGAAAGCTGGAAGTGGGATAAAAGGATTCTGGTTTTTCTTACAATCACTGTTTTTACAGGAATAGCGTTGCCGCTTTTGGAAATTTATTTGCCTAAAATTGCGGTAGATTTATTGCTTGGAAAGGCGGATGTAGCGAAGGTGCTGCTGGTGCTTGGAAGCATGGTGGGAGCTTTGCTGCTATTGCAGGGGCTTCACGGCTACCTGTCCAAGAGAGCTTATTATCATCATAATGAATGTAGAAATTCCTTTTTTATACAGAGGCTGTTTCTGGTGTCCATACAATGTAAATATTCCAATGCGGAAAGCGGGGAATTTTATAAGCTTTACAGGCGTGCCATCAATTCCGTGCGCAGTGGGGATGCAAGCGGAANTTCGGTGTTTTTTGACCAGANACCTAAAGTAATTACAGGCGTGGCGTGCTTTTTTCTGTATTCGGGCATTTTGTCACANCTCCATATTTTGGTTATTGTGCTTTTGTTAATTACATCNCTGATNACTTATTTTTTCAGGCGCAGGGAAAATATTTGNTATGAGCGCACGAGAGATGAATATGCATTGGCGGAGAAAAGATTGTATTATACTATCGGAGAATGCGGAAGCAAGCAGGCGGGAAAGGATATCCGCGTCTATAACATGAAAGGGTGGCTCACCAGACAGATAGGGAGATTTCAGGGGGAGGAAAGGAATATCTGGAAAATCAGACGGAAGAGGGAGTACGAGACACACTTGATAAACTGCGGGCTGAATTTTTTCAGAGACGGTTTTGCNTATGCGTATCTGNTTTACCGGANCNTGCAGGGCAATNTTGGACTGGGTGATTTCATGCTGTTTTNTGGNGCCNTANNGGGTTTNTCCACATGGGNNACNNGGCTTGTAGACCAAATGAGCCAGATTAAGACCGCCAATATAAAGATGAATGACCTGCGGACTTTTTTAGATATCCCTGCGGAGGATATGGAGAGCGGGGGAGAGGTAATATCGGATACATCCGAAGGGGTGGAGATTGAGTTTGAGCATGTAAGCTTTGCGTATCCCGGCAGTGAAAAGAATGTGATTTCGGATTTAAGCTTTCATATAAAGAAGGGGGAGAATGTGGCGCTAGTGGGGCTGAACGGTGCGGGAAAGACCACTCTGCTTAAGCTTATGATGGGAATGTACGAACCCACGGGAGGGCAGATACGGTTAAACGGTACGGATATTACCAAAATAAAAAAGAAGGATATTTATGCTCTGTACTCCGCGGTTTTTCAGGATACCATGATTTTGCCGGCAATGTTGGACGAAAATATTGCTTTAAGACCAAAGCACACTCTGGACAGAAAGCGGGTGGAGGAAGTGCTTCGACTGTCAGGCTTGTATGAGGAGCTTGAGGAGAGAAAAATATCTCTTGACGACTATATGACAGACAAATTGACGGAGGACGGAATCTATTTGTCGGGAGGACAGGAACAAAAGTTCCTGCTGGCAAGGGCGCTGTATAAGGAAGCGCCGGTACTGCTTTTGGATGAACCTACGGCGGCGCTTGACCCGCTTGCGGAAGCTGAGGTCTATGAAAAGTACAAGAATCTGTGTGCAGACAGAACAGCTCTTTTTATCTCCCATAGACTGGCAAGCACACAGTTTTCGGATTGGATCATGTTTTTGCAGGACGGGCATATTATAGAGCGGGGAAGCCATGACGAACTGCTTAAGGCGGGGGGAGAATACGCCAAGCTGTATGAGCTGCAGAGCTATTATTATAATCTGACGGAGGAAGAGGAGGCAGTCCATGAAAATTAACAGTAAGGATATCACCGAAAAACTGACCTTCAAGGAGAAAAAGGCAGTTGTACTGCGCCTTTTGAAGGAGATTCATCGGCTGGCGCCTACATTTATCGCAGTGACACTGCTAAGGCAGCTGTTAAGTGTTTCCGTGGGGTATATCGGTATTTATATCTCCACAATGACACTGAATGAGCTTGAGCTGGGCGCGACGGTAAAGGAGCTGGTTCCTAAAGTGCTTTTGGGGTTGTTTATTACTTTCATGATTTATATTGTCGTCGGAAGGCTGTCCAATGAAAGCGAGGTAATAAAAAGTCATTCATGGGAGCTTTTGGACGCCAGACAAGCCATCAAAAATATGGAGATGAACTATCCCGATTTGGACAGCCCCTACACAAACGAGCTGTACAGCCGTATGGAGGAGGACAACAGATGGGGAAGCGGTATCTACGGAGGTTTTGACAGCCTTGAAAAGCTGTGCTATCAGGCGTTTAACGCAATGTTTGCCGTTGGGATGCTGATTCCCATATTGCACAGGCTGCTGTTACAAGGAAGCGGGTTCACTTATGTATTTTTTGCCGTGCTTGTGCTTGCCATAGTCTGTAACGGCATCGGGGAGCACTACTTCGGGCAAAAGCTTACGGAATATATGGCGCTTTGGACTAATGATAAGCCACAGGAGACCAATTTGATGTGGTATTATGCGGTTTATGACGGTATATCCATGGAAAACCGCAAGGATGTGAAGCTGTATGACGCAGTGGATTTGTTAAAGGAATATACCTTTGTCCACGGAAGGGAATTTTTAAAGTATAAGGATAATCTTATGGCTAAAACCGGCGGGCTTAAGGAGCTGGTAATCAATGTATTGAATGCGGGAGTGAGGGGAATCTGCTATCTGTTCCTGACACTGATTGCAACGGGAGGCGGCATTGCCGTAGGCATGCTGCTACGATATGTGGCGTGTTTTGAAAGGCTCACGTCCGCCCTCCAGAATATGCTGCATGACGCGCAGACATTTCTTTTGGTGGCGCGCAGACAGAGTACAATGTTTGAATTTCTGGATATCAAAGCAAGCTTTTATGAGGGAACGCTCCCCGTGGAAAAGCGGACGGACAATGAATATGAGATTGAGTTTTGTAATGTTTCCTTTAAGTATCCGGGAAGGGAGGAATATGCCCTTCGTGATTTCTCGCTAAAGCTGCGGATTGGCGAGCGCATGGCAGTAGTAGGGAAGAACGGTTCGGGTAAAACCACAATGATAAAGCTGCTTTGCAGGCTGTATGAGCCTACGGAGGGTGTTATCTGTCTCAACGGAATAGACATACGAAAGTATGATTATAGCGAATACATAAGGATTTTTTCTGTGGTATTTCAGGATTTTACCTTGTTTGACTATTCCATAGCGGAAAATGTTGCCACGGGGGAGGACTATGACTCCGAAAAGATACGGAAGAGCTTGACGAAAGCCGGCTTCGGAGAAAGGCTTGACAGACTGCCTAAAGGCATTGACACGCTGATAGACAAGGGCTATGACGATGAAGGAATTATTTTTTCGGGCGGTGAGCGCCAGAAAATTGCCATTGCAAGAGCATTGTATAAGGATTCGCCCTTTATTTTGCTGGACGAACCTACGGCGGCGCTGGACCCGGTTGCTGAGTACGAGGTATATTCGGCGTTTGACGAGATGGTGGGCAACAAAACCGCTGTTTACATCAGCCATAGGCTTTCTTCCTGCCGTTTCTGCAATGACATCGTGGTGTTTGACAAGGGGCAGGTGGTGCAGCGAGGGAGCCACGGCGAGCTGATGGCGGACAGAGAAGGCTTGTACTTTGCGCTTTGGACGGCGCAGGCACAATATTATGAAGGCAGCGTGGGGGAGACTGCGGAAGCATAGGAAATATTAAAAGGAAAAATTTGATGTATCAGTTTATCTATGCCCATTCAAAAGTCACTAGAATATATATTTTCGCTACTATATAGCGGATTGGTTGGTAACTTATTTTATCTTNGATGTNNGCNCTATGNNAATGANTGNGANGTNTGTCCTTAGANAGTTANNTCACCACNGAAAANCTACACAATCATNTTTGCATGACTGAACTGTTACATAATGACGGCTGTTTTTATAAATCGTAATTGCAATCACGATTTAATCGCGATAAAATATAAAGGGATAACCGGAAAGACAGAACCAAGAAAGACCGGTAATAAACCGTCAAATTAACCGGAGGATACGAGTGAGCTTACGTTTTTATTTTGGACCCTCAGACGCGGGTACAGGCAGGAAGTTATATGAAGAGATTATCAGGCGTTCTCTGGACAATCCCAGACAAAATTTTCTGGTGATAGTACCGGATCAGTTCACCATGCAGACCCAGCAGGAGCTGGTGACTATGCATGAACGGGGCGGCATAATGAATATTGACGTGCTGAGCTTCGGGCGCTTAAGCCACCGTATCTTAGAGGAGGTAGGCAGGGAGGAGATTCCTGTGCTTGACGATACGGGTAAAAGTCTTGTGCTGCAGAAGGTGGCGGCAAATTTAAAGGATCAGCTTCCTACGCTGGGAGGTCTTTTGCACAGGCAGGGCTATATCCATGAGGTAAAAAGCGCCATATCGGAATTTATGCAGTACGGAATCGGCACGGAGGATATGGAAAAGCTGATTACTTTTTCGGAAAAGCGAGGTGCTCTGGTACATAAGCTAAAGGATTTGGAGATCCTTTATAAGGGTTTTATGGAATACATTCAGGGAAATTTTGTAACCACGGAGGAGACGCTGGATGTGCTTAGGCGTTCCTTGGCGAAATCCAAACTGCTTGCGGGAAGCGTGGTGNTNTTGGAGGGCTTTACCGNNNTTNCCCCCATANAGAANCGTCTTNTTCAGGNGCTGATACGTTTAAGCGGCGAGACTATTGTAGCGCTGACCATGGGGGAGGGGGAGAATCCCTATATCCTTGACGGTGAGCAGAAGCTTTTTTATCTGAGTAAAAAGACGGTGTCGGATTTGGAAAAGNTTGCCGGAGANGNGGGNGTTACGCGGGGGCAGGANGTGTTTGTGGGCGCGCGGAGNGNGAAGAGNGCGTNGCGACACTTGGAGCAAAANTTGTTNCGCTATGTTTATAAGCCTTTTTCCGGTGAGCAGGAGCAGATTCAGCTTTTTGAGACTACCATGCCAAAGGAGGAGGTTCATCAGACCGGGCTGTATATCCGCAGCCTGATTCGTAACGAAGGGCTTGCCTATCGGGATATTGCAGTGATCATGGGAGATTTGGAGAGTTATGCGCCCTATGTGGAAACGGAATTTGCCAAGCTTTCCATCCCCTGCTTTATTGACAGGACGAGGGGCATTGTGCTGAACCCTATGATTGAATATATCAAAAGCGCCTTGGCGTTGTATTTAAAGGATTTTTCCTATGAAGCGGTGTTTCATTATCTGCGCAGCGGCTTGGCGGATATCCCTGCGGAGGAAATTGACGAGCTGGAAAATTACGTGATTCAGACGGGGCTTCGGGGCTATCGCAGCTATAGCCGTCTCTTTACCCACAAGACGAAGCAGATGAAGGGCGAGGAGCCTCTTGCACGGCTGAATGCCCTGCGGGAGCAGTTGATGGAGCAGGTGGAAATGCTGCATATGGGAAAGACGGCACAGGCGAAGGATTATGTAAACCACTTGTATGATTTTTTGGTTCAAAATCATGTACAGAAGAAGTTAGCCGCCTATGAGAGCTGTTTTGAGGAGCAGGGCTTGCTTTCCAAGGCGAAGGAGTATGCCCAGATTTACAGGCTGGTCATGGAGCTTTTGAATCAAATACACGAGCTTTTGGGAGAGGAGGAGATTTCCATGCAGGAGTTTGCCGATATTTTGGAGGCAGGCTTCGGAGAGATTGAAGTGGGAATCATTCCTCAGAATGTGGACCGTGTGTTGGTGGGAGATATGGAGCGAACCCGTTTAAAGTCAGTGAAGGTGTTGTTTTTTCTGGGGGTAAATGACGGCAATATCCCTAAGAGCGCTTCCAAGGGCGGCATTATTTCCGATATGGACAGAGAGTTTTTGCAGGAATCGGGGCTTACGCTTGCACCTACACCCAGACAACAGATGTACATCCAGCGTTTTTATCTTTATCTGAATATGACTAAGCCCTCCGAGAGATTGTATTTATCTTATTCTAAGATGAACAGTGAGGGAAAAAGTATCCGTCCGGCATACCTGATAGATACGGTGAAAAAAATGTTTCCGATGCTTACGGTGCAATATCCCCAGAACCGCAGTGCCTTAGAGCAGATGGAGACTCCGGGGGAGGGCGTGGGATATCTTGCGGGAAAGCTTAGGGATTATGCCCTTGGCTCTATAGACATACAGGAGGAAAAGGAATTTTTTACCATATATCATGCCTATGGCAGTAAAGAACTTTCGGATGCCAGAAACCGTTTGACCGAGGCGGCTTTTTTCCGTTATCAGGACTCCCCCTTGTCCAAAGCGGTGGCAAGGGCGCTTTACGGCAGGAATTTGGAGAACAGCGTCACCCGTCTGGAGACTTACGCGGCGTGCGCCTACAGGCATTTTCTGCAATATGGGCTGACACTTAAGGAGAGAGAGGAGTTTGGCTTTGAGACGGTGGATATGGGAAACGTATACCATGCCGTGCTGGAGATTTTTGCGGGAAAGCTTGGGGAGAAGGGGTATACATGGTTTGATTTTCCTGAGGAATTCGGGGAGAGGGCGGTGCGGGAGGCGCTGGAAACCTATGCCGCAACCTACGGTGACACTATTCTTTACAGCAGCGCCAGAAACGAGTATGCCATTACCCGTATGGAGAGGATATTGCTACGCACGGTTCTGACCCTGCAGAAACAGCTTAAAAAAGGAGCCTTTTCGCCGTCTCACTACGAAGTGTCTTTTCAGTTTGCAGAGGATTTGGACAGTATTCATGTGGATTTGTCCGAACAGGAAAAAATGCGCCTTATCGGCAGGATTGACCGTATCGATACGGCACAGGACGATGAGCGGGTTTATGTAAAGGTAATTGATTACAAGTCGGGTAACAGACAGTTTGATTTAGCGGCGTTATATTATGGTCTGCAGCTACAGCTTGTGGTGTACATGAATGCAGCCATGGAGCTGGAGGCAAAAAAACATCCGGACAAGCAGGTGGTTCCGGCGGCAATGCTTTACTATCATATTGACGACCCTACGGTGGACAGCCCTGTGGAGCTTAATGATGAGGAGATAAATGAGCAGATTCTTTCAAAGCTCCGCATGAACGGTGTGGTGAACAGCGAACCGGATATTGTGGAGAGACTTGACAGGTATATGCAGGAGAAATCCGATGTAATTCCCGTAGAGCGCAAAAAGGACGGCAGTTTTTCGGCGCGCTCCTCGGTAATGAACAGGGAGGAGCTGCAGATAATTTCAGATTATGTAAACCATAAAATGCAGGATATCGGCAGGGAGATACTGGACGGAAATATCGGGCTGAATCCCTATGAAAAGGGAAGCTCACAGGCGTGTACTTATTGTGCCTATCAAAAAGTCTGCGGCTTTGACGGCAGTATTGCGGGATATGAAAAGCGAAAGCTTAAGGAACTGGGCAAGGCGGAAATATTTGAGAAAATGCGGGAGCAGGTGTAAAAGTTATGGCGATTTCGTTTACTGCCGAACAGCAAAAGGTAATAGAACTTCATAATCGGAATATACTGGTTTCTGCGGCGGCAGGCAGCGGCAAGACTGCCGTGCTGGTGGAGCGGATTATTCAAATGGTATGTGACGGGGCAAAGCCTGTGGATATTGACAGGCTTCTCATTGTGACCTTTACCAATGCGGCGGCGGCGGAAATGCGCGAGCGCATTGCGGACGGAATTGCTAAAAGATTGACGGAAAATCCGGAGTCGGAGCATCTTCAAAGGCAGGCGACACTGCTTCACAATGCCCTGATCACTACGATTGACAGCTTCAGCCTTTTTATGATACGCAACCATTTTAATGAAATAGGTCTGGACCCTGCCTTTCGAGTGGCGGACGAGGGAGAAATCAAGCTGTTGCAGCAGGAGGTATTAAAGGAGCTTTTGGAGGAAGCCTATGCCGAGGGGGCGGAGAGCTTTCATGAATGTGTGGAATATTTCTGCCCGGGAGGCAGGGAAACCGCATTGGAGCAGCATATTTTAAAGCTATCCCGCTATGCGGCAAGTTTTCCGTGGCCACGGGAGTGGCTTATGCAGAGAAAGACGGATTATGAGGCTGAGAGTGTTGACACGCTGGTGGCAAGCGATTGTTATTCTTATCTTAAAAAATATGTCAGGTTAATGCTTAAGGGCTGTGCGGACAAGCTGCGGGAGGCGAAGGCACTCTGCGAAATGTCGGACGGACCGTATATGTACGGTGAACTGATAGAGGCGGAGTTAGAACAACTGGAAAGACTGGCAGCATATGGAAACGGGGAATATGCGGGGGCTGCGGAAGCTGACGCCGCTCTGAAGAGCAGTGCTGAGGAAGCCGAAATTTGGATAAATTACGGCACTAAAATTGCCGCGGTAAGCTTTGGCAGGCTTCCCTCCAAGAAGGACGACAGCGTTTCGCCCGTAAAGCGTGAGCAGGCAAAAGAGCTTCGGGGTCAGGTAAAGGATATTTTAAAGGAGCTGGAGGAGGGGATGTTTGCCACGCCCATGGAGCTTGCCTTAAGGCAGAGTAAGGCTTGTGCGGCGCCTGTGTGTACCCTGATTGATTTGGTGCTGGAATTTAACTGGCGTATGCAGCAGAAAAAGCAGGAAAAGAAGCTGATAGATTTCTCGGATATGGAGCATTATGCGCTGGATATTCTAGTTCACAGGGAGGGGGAAGAGGTAACTCCCAGTGCAGTGGCGCTGGAATACAGGCAGTATTTTCATGAAATTCTGATTGATGAGTATCAGGACAGTAATCTGGTACAGGAGTATTTGTTAAAGGCTATTTCCGGCGAGGAGGACGGCAGCTATAACCGGTTTATGGTAGGCGATGTCAAGCAAAGCATATACAAATTCCGTCTGGCAAGACCGGAGTTATTTCTGGAAAAGTATGATACCTATGCGGAGGAGGGGGTATGCCAACGCATCGACCTGTCTAAGAATTTCCGAAGCAGGCAGCAGGTGGTGGACACGGTCAATGATATTTTTTCCCGGATTATGAGTAGGGAAATCGGCGGAATCGCTTATGATGAGAATGCCGCGCTGTATGCGGGGGCAGTCTATCCCGAAAGCGAGGGCTGTACGAGTGAGCTGATACTGGTGGAAAAGCCCCAAAGCGATTCGGATTTGAGTGTAAAGCAGGCGGAAGCCTATGCCATTGCCCGGAAAATCAAGGCGCTTTTGAGAGATTTTCAAGTGACGGATAAGGAGACGGGAGGGCTTAGACCGGTACGCTTTAGGGATATGGTGATTCTACTCAGGAGCAACAGCGGCTGGGATGAGGAATTTAAGGAGATTCTGGAGCAGGAGGGAATTCCGGTATATATCACCTCGAAAACCGGCTATTTTGCGGCGGAGGAGGTGCAGCAGCTTTTACAGTTTTTGAGAACGCTTGATAATCCAAGGCAGGACATAGCTCTGTTTGGTGTGATGAAATCTGTTTTTGGCGGTTTTACGGAAGAGGAAATTGCAAAAATACGCAGTGTACAAAAGGATTGTTCTCTTTATGAGGCGGTCTGTGATTATGGAAAGGTTAGCGAATGTGCCGACAGTACCAGAACGGAGCAGAGATGTGCCGACACTGTGGGGAAGACTGAAGCAGGAGAAGCTGTTGCCGGACAGGAATACAGCGGCAGAGCCGAAGGGGTTGAAACAGCGGAAACAGATGAGGAAACAGGGTACCATGACAACAAATTAGCAGTAAAATGCCGCGATTTTATCCGTATGATAAAGCAGTATCGGGAATGCACCGTCTATCTTCCCATCAGAGACCTGTTGCAGAGGCTGGTGGATGACTTTGATTACCTCAGCTATGTGACGGCGCTTCCGGCGGGCAGTAAGCGCAGGGCAAATGTGGAAATGCTCTTTACCAAGGCTTCGGATTTTGAGAAGACAAGCTATTTCGGATTGTTCCATTTTATACGTTATATGGAGCAGCTGGAAAAGTATGATGTGGACTACGGCGAGGCGGATACCTTGGACGAAAATGCGGATGTGGTGCGCATTATGAGTATACATAAAAGTAAAGGGCTGGAATTCCCGGTAGCGTTTGTGGCGGGCTTGTCAAAGCGCTTCAATATGCAGGATGCGAATCAATCCCTGATTGTGGATATGGATTTAGGGCTTGGAGTGGATTATGTGGATACAAAGAGGCGCCTGCGCAATAAGTCGCTGCGGAGAGTTGTGCTCTCAAAGAAAATGAGGGAGGACAATCTGGCGGAGGAGCTTAGGGTGTTGTATGTGGCGCTTACCCGTGCAAAAGAAAAGCTGATACTCACCGCAGCAATGGAAAAGGCGGAGGAGGTATGGGAGCGGTGCCGTGAGAGAAACGGCAGTCACCTGACTTATATTGATTTTATGCAGGCTTCCGGTTATATGGATTTTCTGCTGCCGATTTTAGGGCAGTGTAAGATAGAGGTTACCGTGCAGGAGGTCTCCGGGATTTTGGGTGAAGAGGTCAGGGAGCAGGTGGATTTGTATGGGAGAAAGCTTGCGCTCTTCCGGGCGCAGGATTACGTGGACGAAAAGGCGTTTGCCGGACTTAGGGCGCGTTTTACTTATGAATACCCTTACGGTAATCTGGCAGAGCTATATACAAAGACAACGGTGTCGGAGTTAAAAATAGCCGCCATGTCTGAAAAGGACGAAGCCGCATACCATGTTTTTGAGGAAAAAGAGATTGTGCCTTATATTCCTGCATTTAAAAGAGGGGAGGAGACAGTCAGCGGTACGGTACGCGGTAATGCGTTTCACCGAGCCATGGAGCTTATGGATTTTGAAGGGCTGTTGGGAGCGCAATTCCCTGTTTTTCCCGAGAGATACGAGGAGTATGAAAAGGAATTGGATGCGGCGGCTTTATCAAAAAAACTTCATGAATATCTGATTACTCTGACAAAGCAGAGGCGCTTGCCGGAGGAATATTTGCAGGCACTAAACGAAAGGAAGCTGGTTCGATTTCTGCAGACCGAGCTTGCCTACCGCATGTGGCGGGCGGACAGGGCAGGAGGCTTATACAGGGAGCAGCCCTTTGTGCTGGGCATTGCCGCCAACAGGCTGAAGCCGGAATTTCCCTTGGAGGAAAATGTGCTGATACAGGGAATTATTGATGTGTTTTTTGTGGAGGACGAGAAAATCGTATTGCTGGNCTATAAAACGGATGTGNTAGATTCTCTGNAAAGCTTGTGGANGCGTTATGAAGTGCAGCTTGATTATTATGGGGAAGCGCTGCATAGGCTGATGAGGCTTCCGGTGAAGGAAAGGCTGTTATATTCCTTTTATCTTGAGAAATATCGGTAGAGAATCGGCTTTCAAAAAAGCCGCAGTCTATAGTAGCGAGACTGCGGCTTACACCATACAGGCTGCGGTCTATGCAGTGGCAAGGCGCTTTACATATCCCAGCGCCTTTGAAACGGGGGGGATTGCAATCAAAACAATAGTGATGGCAGCCTCCACGGCAAGATAAGAGCCGTTATAAACGAAGGAGTAGACGGCTACATTCCAGCCCTCCGGCGCATAGGCTGCAAAAAAGAAGACTCCGGACAGGAAGGCAAAGAAGAATCTGCCCAGAACCCCTACTATGTAACCGATGATCAAGCCGTGCTTTTTTTGATAGAAGAAGCCGGCAATACCCAGCGCACCGAAAGCTNACGGATNATCGGTGAGCATCTGGGGAACGGTATAGAAGNTGGGCTCCATGACAAATTGCAAAAGNCCGTAAGCNATGGCAGTCATAATGCCTACATAAGGACCGTACCAGCTGGAAATCAGTACGATGAATAACATGCTAAGCAGTGTCACGGAACCGCCCATGGGCATCTCCAAAAGCTTGATCATGGAAGTGACGATAGCCAAAGCAATTGCAGCGGCGGAAAAGACAAGCTGCTTGGTGGTAAGCTTTACGGAAGCTTTACCAGACTGTCTGCGGCGCACGATCAGGGCAATCACGATCAATAGAGCAATGACGGCTGCAACGGTAAGGATACCTGTTGTAGTCAGTTTCACGGCGTCATCTCCCCATACATCGGTGGGAGTGGCAAAAAAGTTGTTCATAAAAAATCCTCCTTCGTCTGCGCGAGGAGGAACAGCATCGATAATTGCATCATAGATGCAATATGGTTTGGCTTCCTTACGCCGGTATTATCCGGTTCAAGTAATGAGGGTCAGAATTAAAATAAATTCAGTCTCAGCGATGTGCTCCCCTAGCGGTTGTGTAATTTATAGTTGTACGCACGGAATGTCCTGCGGACGATTCGTGCATGTCTACTATAATGCCAAGTGGGCGGGGTGTCAAGCAAAAATTTGAAATATGGAATAACAAGTGGTTACTGTTCACGGCCAATCGGTAAACTAAGTTCCCATGAGGTAAATGTTCCTATGAAGACCGTAGAAACACATCGGTGCAATTACTCAACTTGCCGGAGCATACCTATTGGTGAACCGTAAACAGTAATCAACGAGAGGAAAATTATGCGGAATAATCATTTAGTAATAGGAATATTGGCTCATGTGGATGCGGGGAAAACTACCCTTGCAGAGGGTATTTTATATACCTGCGGCAGTATTCGTACCTTGGGAAGGGTGGACCATAAGGACGCTTTTTTGGATAATTTTGCCTTGGAACGTGCAAGGGGCATAACGATTTTTTCCAAGCAGGCGCAGGTGGAGTGGGAGAACCTGAAAATGACCCTGCTGGACACGCCGGGACATGTGGATTTTTCCGCGGAAATGGAGAGAACCCTGCAGGTTTTGGATTACGCCATATTGGTGATAAACGGCTCGGACGGCGTACAGGGGCACGTGGAAACCTTGTGGAGGCTTCTGAAAAAATATGAGATACCCGTATTTATTTTTATTAATAAAATGGATATGGAGGGAACGGATAAGGAAAGGCTTTTGGGTGAGCTTGCGGAAAGGTTGGACACCGCCTGCGTGGAATTTGGCGAGGCACAGGAGGGAAAAGAGTGCTTTCACGAGGCGCTTGCCATGTGCGATGAGGGGTTGATGGAGGAATATTTGGAAACGGGGTTTCTGTGCACGGAGAGCATAGCCTTTGCCATTGGGGAGCGAAGAGTGTTTCCCTGCTATTTCGGATCGGCGCTGAAGCTTACGGGAGTGGAGGAGTTGCTGCAGGGGATTTCTGTATATGCCCTGAGACCGGAATATCCTGAGGAGCCGGGAGCCAGAGTTTTCAAAATCACCAGAGACGGGGCGGGCAATCGTCTGACTCATCTTAAGGTGACAGGGGGCGTGCTTCGGGCGAAAATGTTTCTTGGAAATGAAAACAGCGCAGGAGCCACGGAGGAGGTCTGGCAGGAGAAGGCTGACCAGCTTCGTATCTACAACGGCTCAGGGTTTCAGACCGTGGAGAAAGCGGAGGCAGGAGAAATCTGTGCGGTCACGGGACTGACCAAAACTTTTGCGGGGCAAGGGCTTGGCTATGAGGAGGAAAATGAGTTGCCGGTGCTGGAGCCGGTGTTGACCTATCAGCTTGTGCTGCCGGAAGGAAGCGATGCAATAACGGTGTTGGGGCAGCTCAGGAGACTGGAAGAGGAGGAGCCGCTTTTACACATAGTTTGGAAGGAGGCACTGTCGGAGATTCATGTGCAGGTTATGGGCGAGGTTCAGGTCGAAATCCTGAAAAGCCTGATAGCGGAGCGGTTTGGCTTGGAGGTGGAGTTCGGAAACGGCAGTATTGTCTATAAGGAAACCATTGCTCAGCCGGTGATAGGCATCGGGCATTTTGAACCGCTCAGACATTATGCGGAGGTGCATTTACTTATGGAGCCTGCCGAGAGGGGAAGCGGTCTGCAGTTTGCCTCCCTGTGCAGCGAGGATATGTTGGACAGGAACTGGCAGCGTCTGGTGCTGACCCACTTGGAGGAGAAGACTCATGTGGGAGTGCTTACCGGGTCCGAAATTACGGATATGCGCATCAGCCTTATTGCCGGGCGGGCGCATCAGAAGCATACCGAGGGCGGGGATTTCAGACAGGCGACCTACAGGGCTTTACGGCAGGGGCTCCGCAAGAGTAAAAGTGTGCTTTTGGAGCCGTATTTTGCTTTTACTTTGGAGCTTCCCACACAGCTTTTGGGGCGTGCCATGTCGGATATCCGGAGAATGCAGGGAAGTTTTGATGCCCCTGTTACTAAGGGAGGACGCAGTACCCTTACGGGCAGCGCTCCCGTGGCGACAATGCGGGATTATCAGAGGGAATTTAGCGCCTATACAAAAGGCTATGGGAGGATGAACTGTGCGCTTGCGGGCTACAAGCCCTGTCACAANGGGGAGGNGATAGNAGNGAAGCTTGCCTACGACCCGGAAGCGGNTTTGGAGAATCCCACAGGCTCTGTTTTCTGTTCTCACGGGGCGGGCTTTGTGGTGGAATGGGATCGGGTGGATGAGTATGCCCATGTGCAAAACGGATGGAAATGGGATGAGCTGACCCAAGGGGCAGACAGCCGGACCGGGGGTGAGGCGGAAGGCGATATTATGGAATATGCACTTAGCGCCGCACAGATAAGGAGTGGTGTGGAAGTAGGAGAAAGGGGCGGTAAAGCCGTAAACGGTCATATTACACAGGAGGAAATTGAGGAAATTTTCCGCCAGACTTACGGGAAAAGGCAGGAGGACAAAAGTCGTTTCAGTCGTTATCACAAGGGCGGCAGGCGCGAGTGGCGGTTTGACGGCGGCAATGAAACGGGCGAAGCAGGCGCTAAGCCCGGCACAAAAGACGGCAAGGGTGGTACACATGGCGGCAAGGACGGCGTAAATGGGAAAACGCCGCAAAGAAGTGTACCTGTTTCGAATGAGGCGTATTTGTTAGTGGACGGCTACAACATTATTTTTGCATGGCAGGAATTAAGAGAGCTGGCAGCGATCAATATCGACAGCGCAAGAGACAGACTGATTGACATTATGAGCAATTATCAGGGATATCTGGGGAGTACGGTCATTGTGGTGTTTGACGCATATAAGGTCAAGGGTAATCCCGGGTCTGTGTTTCAGTACCACAATATTCATGTGGTGTACACCAAGGAAGCGGAGACGGCAGACCAGTATATTGAGAAAACCGTCCATGAGATCGGACAAAAATATCAGGTGACGGTTGCCACCTCTGACGCTTTAGAGCAGATGATTATTTGGGGAGAGGGCGCTATAAGGATGTCGGCGCAGGGGCTTTTTGATGCAGTGGAGAGGGCGAAGGAGGATATGCGAAGGACAATGTCTGAATTGTTACGCTGATACACACCAAATGAGCTAAAAACTCATTTGGGCGCAAGTAAGTCTATCAATATTACATATGGATATAAACTTGATTTCGTAATATCGGCTATCCGGACTGTTACATTTGTACAAGAAAAACAGGTAATTTGCAATAAAATACATTGAATAGTCAAGGGTTTTGTTATAAAATGAAAAGGTATATGGAGAGTATACTACAAGGGCAAGTGGAGGATAACGCTAGATGGAAATCGTAAAAAATGAACAAAAAGTTAGTGAGTACAGAGAGCGTGCTAAGGAGCTGGTAGCACAGATGACTCTGGGAGAAAAGGTTGGACAGACCTTAAGCTGGGCGCCGGCAATAGAGCGCTTGGGAATTAAGGCATACAATTGGTGGAACGAAGCGCTTCACGGCGTGGCAAGAGCCGGTATTGCAACCGTATTTCCCCAGTCCATCGGCTTGGCGGCAACCTTTGACGAGGATTTTGTGGAAAAGGTTGCGGATGCTATTTCTACAGAGGGTCGTGCAAAGTTTAATATGCAGCAGGCAAAGGATGATACAGACATTTATAAAGGTCTGACTTTCTGGTCACCCAATGTAAATATATTCCGTGATCCCAGATGGGGTCGTGGACATGAGACATTTGGCGAAGATCCTTATCTAACCTCCCGTTTGGGTGTGAGATTCGTGGAGGGCTTGCAGGGTCATGATGAGAATTATTTAAAATCGGCGGCATGTGCAAAGCATTTTGCGGTGCATAGCGGTCCCGAGGATATCCGACACAGCTTTGACGCGGTGGCAACCAAGCAGGATATGTATGAAACTTATCTTCCGGCATTTAAGGCATGTGTTCAGGAGGCGGGCGTTGAGGCTGTTATGGGCGCCTACAATCGTACCAACGGTGAACCCTGCTGTGGAAGCAAGACGCTGCTTAAGGATACTTTAAGAGACGAGTGGGGCTTTAAGGGTCATGTGGTAAGCGACTGCTGGGCAATCAAGGATTTCCACGAAGGTCATCATGTAACGGATACCCCTGTAGAATCCGTATCCATGGCTATGAACAACGGCTGTGATTTGAACTGCGGTAATTTGTTCCGTTATTTAAAGCAGGCAGTAGAAGAGGGCAAGGTGGAGGAGAGTCGTATAGACGAGGCGCTTGTCAATCTGTTCACTACAAGGATGAAGCTCGGCGTGTTCGATGAGAAGAAGGAGAATCCTTTCGACAAGATTCCTTATTCCGTAGTAGACAGCGCCCCTATGCAGGCATTGAACAGAGAAGCGGCAGAGAAGTGCATTGTTCTGCTTAAGAATGACAACAATATTCTTCCTTTGGATAAGAGTAAACTAAAGAC
>WFLY01000038.1 GCA_009177215.1 Bacillota bacterium | reverse complement strand
CCTGCGCCAAAGTGAATCCAGACGGGGCGGCTGTGTGTGTTTTCTTTTACTTTGTCATAATCAAAGGTGGGAAGCTTATAGCCCGCCGCCTCAAAAGCGGTGCGGTCTGCGAGAATCCCGTTCAATGTAAGTTTCATTTGATATTACCTCTCTTTATTCCGATATTTTAGTAACAGTCCGGGGTGGCTGAGCTGTTATAAATTTCCTATTGGTAAAAGTATGTCCCTCTTAAGCCTTTTTATGCTGTTTGTCGATTGCTTCCCAGAGACCGTTCAAATAGGTTGCACCAAGCGCCCTGTCGTAGAGACCGTATCCCGGCATTGCAACCTCATCCCAGATCATACGTCCGTGGTCGGGTCTGATTGGTCCGGTAAACCCGATATCGTAAAGCGCCAGCATGATTTCATACATATCAAAGGTACCGTCGCTGGAAAGATGAGCGGACTCCTCAAAATCGGTTGGAGAGTTGAACTTCAGATTGCGCACATGGGCAAAATGAATTCTTCCCTTCAGGGAGCGGATCATATCGGGCAAATCGTTCTCCAGATTGGTGCCGTAGGAGCCGGAGCAGAAGGTAACGCCATTGTGTGGGTTGTCAACCATCTTCATCATGCGCAGGATATTCTGCTTGTTGATAATGATACGGGGCAGACCAAATACGCTCCATGCAGGGTCATCGGGATGAATTGCCATGTTGATATCGTATTTGTCGCAGACGGGCATAATGCGCTCCAGAAAATATTTCAGGTTGGCAAAAAGCTTCTCGTCGTCCACGTCTTTGTACATTTCAAATAATTCCTTAATGTGAGCCATGCGCTCAGGCTCCCAGCCGGGAAGGATGGTTCCGTTGGCATCGCCGCTGATGGAGGCAAACATATCCTCGGGATTTAAGGCGTCAACCGCCTCCTGTGTGTAAGCCAGAACGGTAGAGCCGTCAGGGCGTACTCTGGCAAGCTCGGTTCTTGTCCAGTCAAATACAGGCATAAAATTGTAGCATACCATGTGCACGCCTGCCTGTCCGAGACGCTCTAGGGTGGTAATGTAATTGTCGATGTATTTGTCGCGGTCTGGTGTACCTACCTTGATGGCATCATGAATATTTACGCTCTCGATGCCTGCAAGCTGTAAGCCTGCGTCCTCGATTTCCCTTTTGAGGGCAAGAATGTCCTCCGTCTCCCATACCTCGCCGGGAGCGGTTCCGTAAAGAGTGGAGATAACGCCGGTCACGCCGGGAATTTGTCTGATCTGCTTGAGGGTAACGGTGTCGTATTTACTGCCGTACCAACGTAAAGTNATCTGCATAACGAAAGTCCTCCAATAATTAATAATTTTGTGTAAAAAAGATCCGTTGCTGGTGAATGCTTCCAGNTCTATAAACTAGTATAATAAAAACAGAAATGCACGAAAAGAATATATATTGCTTGAAATAATGCAAAAGTTGCTGTATAGTGATTGGGAGAAAATTAGAAGAGGACACTGGATATAGGAAAAGTTGTGGGTAACCTTATATTAAAATTACGACAATCGGAAAATAATCTGAGAAAGTGGGCGTTAAGTTGGGTGTGAGCAGGAGTGAAGTTAAAATAGAAAGCAGACTGCGCAGATTGGACGCTTCTGACGAGCGCCAGTATATGATAAATGAAAACTATGAGGTTTACGAAAAGCAGGGCGCTCCCTTAGGGTCAATAAGCTTTCATTATCATAATTTTTATGAAATTATCTATGTGCTGGAGGGANAATATTCCTCNATGATTGAGAATAGAACNTATCATTTGCACAGGGGTGANTTCCTTTTGATANATCAGAATNTNATNCACAAATATCATTTTATGGAAAAAAAGCATGATACCTCCAAGAGGATTATCCTTTGGATTACAGGAGGGATGTTGGAGCAGTTGTCCATGGGGGATATGGATTTGACGGCATGTTTTCGGGGAAGGGAATCCTGTGCCTATCATTTTCCTGTATATTATGAGGAAATGCTGAGGGGCTATTTGGTAAAGCTTGCCATGGCGGACGTAATGAAGGGGGAGCTTTCCGGTACTAAGCAGATATTTGACAGAGGGTGTCTGTCATTGTTTTTTGTGTATCTGAATAATCTGTGCAGCCGTCAGGAGTATTGGTTTACCGATGAAAATGTGGTAAGCCATCCTANGGTAGGGCAGGTCAGCNATTANATTGACNGTCATATCGGAGAGAAAATTTCGGTGGAAGAGCTTGNCGGTCTGGTGCATATGAGTANGTATTATTTCCTGAGAAGATTTAAGGAATTGACGGGAGTANCGGTACATGTTTTNGTGNCCAATAAGCGATTGATCAGGGCGTGCGAGCTTTTGCGGGAGGGAAAAAGTATTACGCAGGTTTATCAGGCAGTGGGATTTAGTGATTATTCTTCTTTTTTGAGAAACTTTAAGAGTACTTTCGGTGTGTCGCCGGGGAGATATGAAGATTTTTGACAAGATGGCAGGAAGTATTGGGATAGTGTTTTAAAAATCAAGAAAAAAAGAGTATTAATCAATGCTGTTTGAGTGGGGAGGGGGTATAATGATTCTGCTAACGCAGAATTCAAGTCAGCTGAAGCTGCCTTGCCGCCACTGGCGTGGCGCATTATACAGGCAACCCATGGCTTGAAAAGTAAATGCCCCGTTGGGGCGCTTCCTTTTCTGCGCACATGGTATAATGATTCTGCTGTGGCAGGCTTTTTTCAGAAATATGGAAAGAAAAAGGAGTCGTTTATGAAAAGGGTAGGAATTGTAGGGTGCGGGGGGATTGCCGGGGTACATGCATCTGTATTGAAGCAGATGGAACAGGTAGAGCTGTGCGCTTTTGCGGATTGCGAAGGGAGTAAGGCGAAGAGCTTTGCCAACAAGTATGCAAGGGAAAAGGCAGGAGCTTATGAAAGCTTAGAGGAGTTGCTTGCGGAAGCGTCACCGGACGTAATACATATCTGTACGCCTCACTATTTACATGTGCCCATGGCAGTAGAGTGTTTGGAGAAGGGCTGTAATGTCTTTATGGAGAAGCCCCCTGCAATATCTGTAGAGCAGTTTGCCATTCTGGAGCAGGTCGTTGAGAAAAGCAATGGTGTGTTGGGGATTTGTTTACAAAACAGGTATAATCAGTCCACCTTAAAGGTAGATGAGCTTTTACGAGGGGGAAATTTGGGAGAAATATTGGGAGCCAGAGCCTTTGTCACATGGGATAGAGAAGCTTCTTACTATACGGAGAGTGGTTGGAGAGGCACATGGGATAAAGAGGGGGGCGGAGCGCTGATTAATCAGGCGATACATACTTTGGATCTTGTTCTAAGGTGGCTGGGAACACCGGTTAGGGTGGAGGCTTCTATGAGCAATCATCATTTGAGGGATATTATTCAAGTGGAGGACACGGTTGAGGCATTTTTGGAGTTTGAAAAGGGTAAAAAAGCCGTACTTTTTGCTACCACTGCATATATGGCAAATCCCGATGCGTTGATTGAGCTTGCCTGTGAAAAGGGCTATGTGAGGCTGGAGGGCGAGAGGGTATGGCTTAGATATCATGACGGGGCAGAGGTGAATTATAATATGAGCGGACAAGAGACCTTGGGGAAGACCTATTGGGGAACCGGGCATGCCGCCTGTATAGCTGATTTTTATCGATGTCTGGAGGATAAGAAACGCTATGGCAATGACCTTTGCTCCGTTCAAAATACATTTCAAGTAATGACTGAAATATATAAGGAGGCAATGAAAGAATGGAACAGGTGAGAATGGGAATCATCGGAATAGGCAACATGGGAAGCGGTCATGCCGGAACGATAAATGACGGGAAGATACCCGGCATGAAGCTTACGGCGGTAGCTGACCTGAGGGAAAGCAGGAGAAAATGGGCGGAGGAAAAGCTTGCAGGGGAGGTTAAGATTTTTGAGGACGGCAGGGAACTGATTGACAGCGGGCTGTGTGATGCGGTTTTGATTGCCACGCCTCACTATCAGCATCCGGAATTGTCTGTCTATGCGTTGGAGCATGGACTGCATGTGCTCTGTGAGAAGCCGGCGGGCGTATACACTAAGCAGGTCAGGGCAATGAACGAAGCGGCGGAAAATTCCGGTAAGGTGTTTGCCATTATGTTTAACCAGCGTACCAACTGTCTGTACCGCAAGATGCACGAGCTGATAGAAAGCGGTGAGCTGGGCGCTGTCAAAAGAGTCAACTGGATTATCACGGACTGGTATCGCACACAGGCGTATTATGACTCGGGAAGCTGGAGGGCAACGTGGAACGGGGAGGGCGGAGGCGTTTTGCTGAATCAATGTCCCCATAATCTGGATTTGCTCCAGTGGCTATGCGGTATGCCAAGTAAGGTGCGCGCGTTCTGCCATGAAGGAAAATGGCATGACATAGAGGTGGAGGACGATGTGACGGCGTATCTGGAGTATCCTAACGGAGCTACGGGAGTATTTGTTACGACCACAGCGGATGCGCCGGGAACGAACAGATTGGAGGTTACGCTGGAAATGGGTAAGCTGATTTGCGAGAACGGAAAGCTTATGCTCCACCGTCTTGCCGAAAATGAGAGAACCTTCTGTAAGACCTCCAAGGAGGGCTTCGGTATGCCTGAATGCCATGTGGAGGAGGTTGAGACGGACGGGCTGAACGAACAGCATCAAGGCGTCATGAAAGCGTTTGCGGAGAGAATTCTCCACGGAACACCGTTAATTGCCGAGGGTACGGAGGGTATCAGGGGGCTGACCTTATCCAATGCCATGCATTTGTCCTCATGGCTGGATAAGACGGTGGAGCTGCCTTTTGACGAAGACCTTTTCCTTGAGGAGCTGGATAAGAGAAGGGCATCTTCAAGACAGAAGGAAGACAAGGACGTGGTATTTGATACAGAGGGCACCTATTAATTTTATAAGCATCAGTGGAGCCGCCTGATGCACTGACTAATTATATTCAGTCAAACCTCCCTGCCTAATTTCTCATCGGACTACGTTGTTTACGGTCAACGATGCCACGGCATCGCCTTCCTCAAACGCCTTACCGATGAAAAATGATTCTGCGGAGTTTGGGCAGATATAATATGGACAGAACGATAGACGGCANAAAGTGAGGAAACATGCTAAAAAATAGNANTATAACAGNATTTGNGGATGAGANTGATTCCATNCNGNATAAACANATGGAGGNANTGGGTAGGCTGGGNATGTNNNACATTNAGANGAGAGGNGNGGANGGGAAAGGGCTGGTAAATTGTTCCATAGAGGAAGTAAAGGGGATTAAAAGACGTCTGAAGGATAAGGGGATGAAACTGTCCGGCGTAGGCTCCCCTATCGGCAAAATCGGAATTGGAGATGAGTTCGCTCCCCATATGGAGCTGCTCAAGCACACGGTAGAGATTGCCCATGAACTGGGTGCGCCATATATCCGTATGTTCAGCTTTTATATCCCGGGGGGGGAGAAGCCTGAAGCATATCGGGAGCAGGTTATGGAAAGATTGGGAGAAATGGCAGATTACGCGGCTTCTCAGGATGTTATCCTGCTGCATGAGAATGAAAAGGGAATCTATGGAGACAACGGCGTCAGATGCCGCCAGATCATGGAGACATTTTACGGGGAACATTTCAAGGCAGTGTTTGATTTCGCTAACTTTGTACAGTGCCGTCAGGATACCCTTGAAGCTTATGAAATGTTAAAGGACTACATAGAGTATATTCATGTGAAGGATGCTGTGTGGGAGGATGGCAGGGTAGTTCCCGCAGGCTACGGAGACGGTCATGTGAAGGAGATTCTGCAGATGCTGGATGCAAAGGGATATACGGGCTTTTTGTCACTGGAGCCTCATTTGACGGAGTTTACAGGCTTTGCCCAGCTGGAGGAGGGTGGTACAATCGGTAAAAAACTGAGCGGATCGGAGGCGTTCACACTGGCGCACGATTCCCTGATAAAGCTATTAAAGGAGCAGTAAAACTCCGGAAAAAACTTTGGCAGGCAGTTGTCGGAAAATACTGTAATTATAATGTAATCTATAAAATAAGAAAGGCTGAGCATTCGTAAATTATACGAACTGTTCAGCCTTTTAAAAAGTAATTCGCTTTTTACCGATTCTGTCTATTTTTGTTTATTGCCCCGGCTCGGCAATTCTTGTCACGCCCACATAGATATCTGAAATTTCATACCAGGTGGCATAATCGGTCACTCCGGTCTGGGGCAGATTAAAGATGCCTTGGAAGATACGCACCGCATTTGCCGTGTTATCGCCGTAAATACCATCAGCGGTAATAGTAGGGATTGCCGGATAATTTCGTGCGATACGGTTCAGTTGATTCTGGAGCTGGCGGACCTTGTCGCCTGCGGAGCCGATGGTAAGCTCATATCCGGGATAGGAGGAGGGAACACCGGAGATAAGATCCGCCGTATTGATATACATGTCATTGCCATAGTAATAGCGGATAATTTCAATCGCCGAGTAGCCCTCATCCCCAAGGTATTTGGAACCCCACTGGCTTAAGCCCTCACAGGTTACGCGATTGCCGTCGCAGTAGGAGGTAAAAATCGGCTGACGCACGCCGGGTCTTGAAAGGTAATTGGCAAAAATGCTGTCCACCAGATAATCAATATTTTCAAAAATATTTCTCCCGTAAATCCACTTGTGATCATAAGCAGTGGAGGAGGTTATGGTAAAATCGTAGCCCTGCCCCCGGTACCACTCAGTATACACTCGGTTCAGAGTAAAGGACAGGATAACCAGAATATTGGCATAAATAGTGCTTTCCGGCCATGTGGAGTAGATTTCACATGAGGCAACGTTTTTGATGTAATCCTTGTAACGAACCCAATAGTTGGGAGCCGTAGGGTCTGAAGGAACGCCGTCATGAACAATAATGTATTCGGGGATTACTACGCGGCTTAAAACAATTTCGCCGGTTTCCCCGATAGGCTTGATTTCATCCTCGGGTATTTTGGGTGGATATTCTGCAAAAAGAGTATGTGCGGGTATGATAACTATTTTTTCTTCTTCCTCAGTTGAGGCAAGTGGATTCATCTGTATAGGCTGCAGAGAAAGCTGGTCGGCAAGAATCTCGGAGCCGGATACCAGCACCGGCTCATATCCTTGTCTATCCATCAGGTTGTTATATTCGGAATAGGGCTGCTCTATGGCATCGGGGTCTAAAGACAGCGAAACATTGGGTGCCGGAAGATTTACCGTGGGCGTTTGCCCTGAGGAATCCGTGGTTAAGGTTTCTATGGGAGAATCGGGATCCCCCGTATAGGATATGGTGACGGTGGCATTTTCAATGGGAACAAGTCCAATGGAGGATACCACGCTTATTTTCAGGGAACCGGCATATGCCGCATTTATCGGCTGCGGTTCCTGAGCGGCTTGTAAATTTTTATCTGACATGGCAAAACCTTTGCGTATTTTGTTACTGTATTTATATGCGGAAGGTAAAAAATGGTTCCGCATTAATTAGCAAAAAGTTATAAAAAATATTTAAAGTTTTTTAAAAAAGGTATTGACTAAATAGATAACAATATGTATTATTGTATTATGAAGTTAATACAGAAGTACAAATTATTTGAAAGGAGGATATACATGGCGTGGGATTTAGATTCGGATAGACCTATATATGCACAGCTGGTAGAGAGGATTCAGATGCAGATAGTGTCCGGTTATTATCCGGCGGGCGGTAAGCTGCCCAGTGTGCGTGAGCTTGCAGCCGTGGCGGCAGTTAATCCAAATACAATGCAGAAGGCATTTGCTGAGCTGGAGAGAATAGGGCTTATTATCACCCAGAGAACAAACGGACGAACCGTTACAGAGGATAGGAACATGATTGACAGTATCAGGCAGAAGCTTGCAAGGACCCATGTGGAGGAGTTCTTCACAAAAATGCAGGAGCTTGGCTATACCAAAGGTGAAATTAATGCATTGCTTGAACAATCTGACGAGAGGGAGAAGGATATATGAATGAATTGATAGAAATTGTAGGGCTGACTAAGGCTTATGATGACAGGAGCGTTGCGGTCAACAATATTACAATTACGCTTCCCAAAGGAAAAATTATAGGACTTTTAGGTCCCAACGGCAGTGGTAAAACGACTCTTATTAAAATGTTGAACGGTCTTTTGACGCCAACCAGCGGAAGCATTAAAATTAACGGTGCTTTTGTGGGTGTACAGAGCAAGGCGCGCGTGGCATATCTGCCGGACCGCACTTATCTTGCGGGCAGTAAGAAAATTAGTGAGATTCTTAGCTTTTTTGAGGACTTTTATCCGGATTTCTCCAGAGCAAAGGCTGAGGAGATGCTTAGCAGCCTAAATATTGACCCGACAACTAAATTGAAAACCCTGTCTAAAGGTACAAAGGAAAAGGTACAGTTGATTCTGGTGATGAGCCGCAATGCGGATTTATATGTTCTGGACGAACCTATTGCAGGTGTGGACCCTGCGGCAAGGGATTATATTCTGCGCACTATTATTAACAACTACAACCCTGAAGCGACAGTGCTGATATCCACACATTTAATCAGTGATGTGGAGCAGGTTTTGGATGAAGTGATTTTTATGCGCTACGGTCAGCTGGTGCTTTACACCTCTGTGGATAATATCAGGGAAAAACATGGTAAATCGGTAGATGCTTATTTCAGGGAGGTGTTCGCATGTTAGGTAAGTTAATTAAGCATGAATGGAAGAGTGTATATAAAATAGGTGCTGTGCTGCTGATTACATTATTGTCTGTGACCCTGATAGGATGTCTGTATTTTAACAGCCCTATGTGGACGAATTTGTTTAATAATAGCGCCAATCTTGATGACTTGGCAGCGTTAACGGGAACGTTTATGGGTATTGGAAGTCTGGTTGTGTGTATATTCATGGTGATAGGTGTTTACTATGGCATGATGATTTATTTAGGTGTGCGTTTTTTCAGGAGCATGTATACAGATGAGGGATATCTTTCACATACGCTTCCGGTAACGCCCCATCAGCTTTTAGGTTCCAAGTTGCTTGTAGGCGGTCTTTGGATGTTGATTGTAAATGTTGTTGCTGTGATATCCATAGCCATGCTGATTTTCACAATGCTGGCTTCCATTGTAAACGGGGTGCAGTTGGATGTGAGTCTTTGGGATATATTGAGAGAGGTTGGCGGTGAAATCGTCAGTCTGTATGAGACAGAGCTTGGAATTAATCTGACGCATTACGTTGTGGTTTGGATATTGACGGTCATAATAGGTGCATTCAGCAGTATCATGATGATTTTCGGAGCGCTTACCATCGGGCAGCTGTCTAAGAAGTATAAGGCAATGATGGGTATCCTGACTTACTTCGGATTGGGACTTGTGAATATGATCGTCGGCATGGTGGTCGGCACGATAAGCATGGCGACAACTATTACAAGGGGTATGAATGGTGACGTGATGATGGGAACAACCTATGATTACAGTCTGATTATTTCAATCGTAATGGGCGTAGGATTATATTTTTTGTCTTATTTTATCATTAAGAAAAAGCTTAATCTGGATTGATAAAAGCAATTTTAAAAGGGCGGTGGCTTGAAAAAGTCCCGTCCTTTTTGCTTCTATTTATTCTGAAAATTGATTGCTCTATATCTAAAAATTTGATATAATCAATATAATCGTTTGATAAAGTGGGTGAGTATGAATGCATGAGATTATTAATCAGATTTTAGAGGGAAACTTCGATTATGAGAATGGTTCTCTCGATTTTTCATGTGCAAAAATAGAACTCGCTTTGCAAAAGGGGATGTTTTATGAGGGGACCTTTATGATTACCGCGGCAAAAGGGCGGTTTGTTAACGGTTTTGTGTATACCTCCGATTACAGGATGGAATGTCTTACTCCTGAGTTTACAGGCAGTGAAGCTGAAATTGCATTCTGCTTCCATGGGGAAAATATGGAAGAGGGCGATGTGGTCAAAGGAGTGTTTTGGGTTGTGAGTAATCAAGGGGAATATTATCTTCCCTTTGTGGTGTCCGTTGAGCATACGGTTTTAGAATCCTCTATCGGAGCGGTGAAGAATCTTTTCCATTTTGCCAATCTGGCAAAGAGTAATTGGCAGGAGGCGGTGAAGCTGTTTTATTCACCGGAGTTTCCGCAGATATTTGTCGGTAATGATATGCAGCACTATGACGGCTATAGGGGGTTGTCGGCATATCCCGGGAATGAGCAGAACATGGAAGAATTTTTGATTCAGATAAATAAAAAACAAAAGGTGGAATTTATACCCGAGGAGACGGCGGTTTCACTGGATATTATGTCTATGGACGGTACTTATGCGGTATTGGAGAAAAGCGTGGGTATTACGCGGAACGGCTGGGGTTATACACGGCTTTTGGTGGAATGTGAGGGGGATTTTCTGTTTACCGAGAAGGAAGTGTTGACGGATGATGATTTCCTTGGAAATTATTGCAGGCTTCCGATTTACATAGACAGAAGTATGTGTCGAAACGGTAAGAATTTCGGGCGGGTATTTTTGCACAATTCATATGTCTCCCTTACTATAACAGTTCAGGTGATGGTGGGCGAAGGTAATGTGGCAAAGAAGGCACAGCTTACCGCAAAGCGTTCTGTTGTACAACTGTTGGAAGCTTATCAGGCATTCCGTATGAAGAAGATTACTACGGCAGCATGGCTGAAGGAGACAGGCAAGCTGGTGGAAAAGCTGATAGCATTAAATGAAAAGGATGTTTCCGCCAGACTTTTTAAGGCACAGCTTTTGATAACGGAAGAACGTTATAATGAGGCAAACTGGCTGCTGGAGCATGCCAGAGAGCTGCTTGACAGAAAAGACGGGGAGCAGGATATATTGTGGGCGTACTACTGGTATTTAACTACTCTGATACGCAGGGAAGAGGAATATGTAAATCAAGTGGCGGCCAGAGTGGAACGGATATATAGAAAAAATCGTACTTCATGGAGAGTAGCGTGGCTGCTTTTATATCTCTCGGAAGAGTATAATAAATCGGCTACCGTGAAATGGCAGTTTTTAAAGGAACAATTTTTAAGTGGCTGCAACAGCTCTATTATATATATTGAAGCGCTGCTTTTGATTAATGCGAACCCTACGCTACTGCGCAAGCTGGATGGTTTTGGTCTGCAGGTGCTGTATTACGGGGCGAAGCAGGAAATGCTGGGTGCAGAGTTGACGGAACAGCTTTTGTATCTTACGGGCAAGGTAAAGGAGTATTCACCGGTTCTGTACAAAACCTTGGAAAAATTATATCAAATAAAGCCGGATGTGAGAATCCTTCAGGAGATATGTACTTTGCTTATCAAGGGAGGAAAGACAGGACAAAAATATTTTCATTGGTATCAAAGCGGTGTGGAGGCACAGCTTCGCATTACCAATCTATATGAATATTTTATGATGTCCTTGGATTTAGAGAAGACAAGAAAGCTTCCCCGAATAGTTTTGCTGTACTTTTCTTATCAGAACAATCTGGATTATATACATAGCGCTTATCTATATGATTATATTTTGCAGAACAGTGCTTCTCTCGGAGAATTATATGGGAACTATCGTGTGCGTATAGAGCATTTTATGCTGGAGCAAATTAAGAAGGAGCATATTAACAGGCATTTGGCAAATCTTTATAAGAGACTGCTTTCTCCGGATATGATAAATGAACAGACGGCAGTGCCTTTGGCAAAGCTTTTGTTTGCCCATAGAATACAGGTGGAGGATTTAAGGCTCAAGAAGGTTTTTGTGTATCAACCTGACAATTCCGTACCCACAGAGTATGTTCTTGCGGACGGTCAGACATGGGTAGCGTTGTATGGTAATGAATATACTATAGTATTTGAGGATGCATGGGGGAATCGTTTCATAAAGGATGTGGAGTATACTCTGGAAAAGCTAATGCTTGCAGGGAAATATATCCGTATGGTGGCTCATTATGTAAAGGATTTGCCGAAACTGGATTTGTATTTGTATGAAAGTGACAAGGACAGTGAGGATTTTACGCAGGAGAGCTTGGACAGAGTTTTGCGTATAGTGGCTTCGGAAGAGGTATTTCCTGTTGTCAGGAAGGAAATTTATCTCAAACTTTTGAAATATTATTATGAAGCGGATGATATGCGTGCGCTGGACGAATATTTGGAATGCATTCCGGTGCAGGAGCTTAATATCAGGGAAAGAGCATTGGCGCTAAAATATCTGGTGCTTCGCGGTAATTATGATCTGGCGTATGAGTGGCTGGTAAGGTATGATCCTTATTTTGCGGATATAAATACGTTGGTACGCCTTGTAAGCGAAAGGATATTCAGGACTGATATGATGGAGGATCAGATCCTAAGTGCGGCTGCAGTTTATGCATTCCGGCAGGGGAAATACGATGGCAATATATTGCGATATCTAACCTTGTATTTTAAGGGAATGATCAAAGATATGCGTGACATTTGGAAAGCGGCGAGAGCATTTGATATAGAATGCTATAATCTCTGCGAGCGGATTTTAGTACAGATGCTTTATTCCGGCGCTTTTGTGGGAGAGAAAATGGATATTTTCCGCTATTATGTATCTCAGGGAGCCAAGCAGGAGGTAGAGGAAGCATTTCTGTCACAATGTGCTTATGATTATTTTGTGAGGGAAAGGATTACGGAGAGCTATGTGTTTGAGGAGATTCAGAATATGCATCAAAGGAATGAACAGGTGCAGAAAATCTGCAAGCTGGCATTTCTGAAATACTATGCGGAGAATAAGGAAGATTACAGCAAGACGACACGGGGTGTTTTGGAGATTTACCTGCGAGAGATGATGCGGGAGAAAATACATCTCAATTTCTTTAAAGAGCTAAAGGAATTTGATTANCTGATTCAGGAGCTTTCCGATAAAACGATNATTNAGTATAGCNTTCGTCCCGGTNGTAAGGCGAAAATACATTATGTGGTTCTACATGATAANNGAGAGGCGNNGGAATATCTTGCCGAGTATATGCGGGATGTGTACGGAGGCGTGTGCTTTAAGGAATTTGTGCTGTTTTTCGGGGAGACGTTACAGTATTACATCATGGAAGAATGTGATGGGGAGGAACAGCTGACGGAAAGCGGAAATGTACAAAAAAGCGATATCCGTAATGAGTCCGACANNAGCAAATACAATTTGATNAACGNTATGGTAATCAGCAAAACCCTGCAGNATTATNATACTTTGGACAGTCTTTTGGAGGAATATTACCGCAAGGAATATTACAATGAACAGCTCTTTAAACTATTGTAAAGTATGGGAAAGGGGGAGAGAGTTTGTTTAAGCAGTTAAATGGCGAAAAACTGATTGTAGGATATGATTTGGGTGATACCTGCTCCCAGATAAGCTATTACATTGGCGACGGCGTAGAGACTCTCTCTTTAGTGGCTGGAGCGGAAAATTATAATATTCCCACGGTTTTGTGCAAGAGGAGCGGGGTTAATCAATGGTTTTACGGCAAAGAAGCCATTCGCTATTCGGAGGAAAATCAGGGTGTTTTGATAGAAAATCTGTTAAGCATGGCAGTGGATGGGGAAGAGGTTCAGATTGAGGGAACGGGCTTTGATCCTGTAGCGCTCTTGACCTTGTTTTTTAAGAGGAGTCTGGGGATGCTGTCACAGATTGCGCCGCTCTACAGGCTTACGGCGCTGATGATCACCTGCGAAAAGCTGGATTATCGGGTGGCGGAGGTGCTTTCTTCGGTGGTGGCTGCGATCAAGCTGAAAACAGATAAGGTAATGTTTCAGAGCCATGCGGAAAGCTTTTATTATTATATGATTCAGCAGCCTGAGGAACTGTGGCTGGCAAAATCACTGCTTTTTGAGTATGGTACCGGAGTATTTCCGCCGCCGCTATGGCAAGAGCGCCGGACTGATCACCGCTGTTATTATGCTCCTGCCCCTGATCGGCGCTACGGCTACCCAGTTCATTGCCTCCTCCGTCATCCTCTCTACCATGCTGGGCATCAGCTATAAGACGGCGGTGGTTATCGTGGCGGTAGTG
>WFLY01000305.1 GCA_009177215.1 Bacillota bacterium | reverse complement strand
CAATATGAACACTGAAGTTAGATTAAAATGCGTAGATGCTTAATAGGGTAGAAGAAAATTTGGATTCTTCTACCCTATTTTTTACTGTGAGATATCTAATACCCATGTAACACCGTATTTGTCTCAAATTTCAATTCTAATTTATTTTACATATATTACATAAAACAATTAAAACTTAAACATAAGGCAAATAAATGGTCTTAAATAATATGAAATTTGAAACTGTCTCCAGTTAAAAATTAAAAAATCTCCAGTTTGTCTCCACGCTTGATATAAATTATATCAATTTATACTAATTTATATCAATTTATTGCAAAAATACCATTTTTCTACAAGCCTTGATATTGCTCGGTTTAGCCTAGATTTTACAGTATTTTCAAGGTTTTACCACAGGTCATACGGCGTTACCTGACAACAATGTATATCAGGGGCTCTTCTTTTACCACAGGTCATACGGCGTTACCTGACAACAATGTATATCAGGGGCTCTTCTTTTACCACAGGTCATACGGCGTTACCTGATATACATAATAATTGAGCCAGTTGCTATATAGATTATTGCTGTGGGCGCGCCATTGAAGCAGCGGTCTCTCCTGCGGGTTATTCCCGGGATAATAATTATACGGTATCTGTATGGGCAGGCCCCTATTTAAATCACGATGATACTCATTATGCAAAGTATATCTGTCGTACTCGGGGTGTCCGCTTACAAATATTTTCTTACCGCCCTCAGCGATAGCAAGAAACACCCCCGCCTCCTTGGATTCTGCCAGCACGGTAAGCTCCCCACAGGCATGAATTTCTTCCGCCGGAGTCTCCGTGTGACGGCTGTGCGGCGCCAGAAAAATATCATCAAAGCCACGCACCAACGGTATTTTGCGATTGGCAACCTTGTGCTCATAAATACCGAAAAGCTTCCGAGGAAGCTGTCTTTTATTGATTCCGTANTAATAATAAAAGNCTGCCTGNGCCGCCCAGCAAATATGCAGGGTGGATGTCACATGAGTCTTAGCCCAGTCAAAAATTTCGCAAGTCTCCTGCCAGTAATCTACCTCCTCAAAAGAAATATCCTCCACCGGCGCACCTGTAATAATCATACCGTCAAACCTGCGGTCACGAATCTCATCCAAGGTGGTATAAAATTTATTTAAATGGCTTGCCGGAGTATTGACTGACACATGGCTTTTTACGTTCATAAAAGTCACATCTACCTGTAAAGGCGTGTTGGATAACGCACGTAAAAGCTGTAGTTCCGTATCCTGCTTGACAGGCATATTATTTAAAATCAACACTTGAAGCGGACGGATATCCTGATGCAGCGCCCGGGATTCGTCCATCACAAATATATTTTCATTCTCTAATATTTCCTTTGCCGGCAATTCACTCTGTGTTTTTATTGGCATTTTGTATTCCCCGTACTTTCCTCTTAGATTACCACACACTAGCATGTCGATGTGGTACCATTATGTTATGAATACTTATATTTTACACCGAATGTGCTTTCCGGGCAAGCCTGAATCGCTTTTGTCACTTTGTGTGTTTAAAAACTTCTCCTGTTATTCTTTATGGCATTTCACAGCCCTTATTCCTCAAAATATTTTGCAAGGAAATCCTCCTCTGACAAAATCGGCACGTTTAATTCCTTCGCCTTCTTATTTTTGGAGGAGGCAGACGCGATATCATTGTTGATCAGGCAGGTTGTCTTGCCGGTAACACTTCCCGTCACCTTCCCTCCCTTAAGCTCAATCGCCTCCTTTAGTTCATTCCGGCTGGCAAAATGCTCCAAACTTCCCGTAATAACAAAGGACATACCGCTCAGGGTCTGACTGCCCGCATCTACCTTGGGTACTTCTATGTGAAGCTCCNCCAGAAGATTATCCAGCTTTTGGAGATTTTNCTCGTCCTGCATATAATCCACAAATGCCGTGGCTATTACCTCTCCCACTCCCTCAATGGCACTTAAGGTCTCNACATCGGCATGACGCAGCTTATCCGGATCATAATCAAAATGGCGGCAAAGCATTTTCGCATTTGCCACACCNATATTGGCAATGCCAAGCGCATAANTCANTCTGGGGAGGGTGGTATCACGTGNCGCCTCTATGCTGTCTGTCAGGTTTCGATAAGACTTTTCTCCAAAGCCCTCCATAGCAACAATCCTGTCGCGATAACGTTGCAAATGAAATAAATCGGCATATTCGTGGATAAAGCCCTGATCGATAAATTTCTCCAAAGTCGCCTCTGACAATCCGTCAATGTTCATGGCATCTCTGCTTACAAACAGAGTAAACGCTTTAATCCGCTTCGCAGCACATTTCTCGTTGGTACAATACAGAGACTGCACTTCTGCTGTCTGGCGAATCATGGTCGGTCCGCCGCAGACAGGACATTCCTTGGGAATCTCCAAGGTATCGCTGCCCGTAAGGTTCTCCGCAATTTGAGGAATGATCATGTTCGCCTTATACACCGTAATTCTGTCTCCGATGCCAAGTTTTAGCGCCTTAACAATGCTGATGTTGTGCACGGAAGCACGGCTCACCGTTGTTCCCTCCAGCTCCACCGGCTCAAAAATCGCCACCGGATTAATCAGACCGGTTCTGCTGGCGCTCCACTCCACCTCGGTAAGAGTGGTCTCCCTCAACTCATCCGCCCATTTAAAAGCAATGGAATCTCTGGGAAATTTTGCGGTTCTTCCCAAGGACTGCCCATAAGCAATATTTTCATAGGTAAGCACCAATCCGTCCGAGGGAATATCATAGTCTTCAATGCGATGCTCAAAATCTGCAATTGCTTCTAAAATAGTATTCTCCCTCACCACTCGATAATCTACCACCTCAAAGCCCTGCTCCTCCAAAAATATAAACTGAGCCTCCTTGGAATTGTGAAAATCGACGCCTTCCGCTTTTACCAGAGCGAAAGCAAAGAAACGCACATTACGCCTTGCCGTGATTTCATTATTCAACTGACGCACCGAACCGCTGCACAGATTTCTGGGATTCTTGTATTTTGCATCCTCATCAGCAATTTCCTGATTTATCTTTTCAAAATCCGAGTAACCGATAACCGCCTCTCCCCTGAGAATCAACTCTCCCTGATAAGAAATATTTAAAGGTAGATTTTTGAAGGTTTTGGCATTATTGGTGATAACCTCACCGATTTCACCGTTGCCGCGGGTAACTGCTTTTGAAAGTTTTCCTTCACGGTACGTTAGCACTATTGTCAAACCGTCCAGCTTCCAGCTTAAAATTGCAGGATTCCCTTGCAGCCATTGCTGCAGTTCTTCTCTGTTTTTCGTTTTATCAAGAGAAAGCATAGGACTCTCATGGCGCTCCTTGGGAAGCTCCTCCACAGCCTCATAGCCTACATTCGCCGTAGGGCTGTTTGTCAAAATAATCCCCGTTTCCTTTTCCAGCTCTACCAGTTCATCATACAATCTGTCATACTCCAGATTGCTCATAATTTCCTTATCCTCCGCATAATAGGCTTTGGATGCCTCCAGCAATCTGTCCACTAAATATTTAATTCTCTCCACCTTTGATAACTGCATGTTATATTCCTGCCTTATAAATTATCTACTCTTGTTATCATTCCGCATTGCTCATATAGCATTTTCAAATCTTTTTCACCAAGCTCTCGATACTCGCCGGGTCTTAAACCTTCTAATTTAATGTTTATCACCCGCACCCTTTTTAAACTTTTTACCTGATACCCAAAGCTTTGACACATTCTCCGTATCTGTCTATTGACCCCTTGGGTCAAAATAATTCTAAAGGTATATGCACCTATTTCCTCTATTTCACACTGTCTGGTGATAATATCCAGCTCCTTTAAATATACTCCCGCAGACATCCCTGAAATAAATTCAGGCGTTATTTTTCTATCTACTTTTACAATGTACTCTTTTTCATGGCGGTTTGCCCCACGCATCATAGCGTTTATCAAATCACCGTCATTTGTCAGCAGCAAGAGTCCTTCCGAGTCCTTGTCAAGTCTGCCTGCGTAGGTTATGCGCACAGGATACTGAATCACATCTGTTATTTTCTTATCCGCATACTTGTCCTTTTCTGTACAAGTCACTCCCACAGGCTTATAATATGCCAATACGACATTTTTCTTTCGTCCCTGCAAAATCTTCTTATTGACCTTGATTTCATCCGCCTCACTCACCAGCTGACCCATTCCGGCAGGCTCCCCGTTTACCCATACTCTGCCCTGTTCAATCAGCCTGTCCGCCTCCCTGCGGGAGCAGACGCCGCACTCTGCCAGATATTTATTCAATCGAATCTGTTCCATTTTGATCCCGTCTCCGTACATCCTTCATAACCTTGCCTGATGATACAATATACATGCATTATTCCACTTGCCCTCTCAAACAACATTCCTATATTATTCCGCTTGCCGCTTCAATTCAATTGATTCTATGATTTTTCCGTCTCTTCAAGGTATTTGTTAAGTTCCGTCAGCTTACGCACCTTTGGCACCCCGGTTGCTTCCGTCAATCCTCTTTTGGCCGTCCGGTCAGCAAGCTCATTGAATTTCACATTAGTATGCGCCGCCACCTTGGTAAAGGTAATTTGAATATTCCTTCCCCACTCACGCATTGCCGCGGCATACTTTCCCGTCAGCTCCGTTTTAGCACGCCATTCTCCCGTCACCCACTTTTCTAAGCCCTGATAATCATAGCATATCTCAACGGAAGAAAAACCGTTGAACATGGCGGTTTTTACGGCATACATGGCGCCCAGCATCTCCCCCGTAACATTTCTGTGCTGCAAGGACTGAGGATTATCACCGTTTCCGCACTCCGTGTAAATAGTGCCGTCATCCAATATAAAAACACAGCCAAAGGCATATTTTTTCAAGCTGTCATCATAGCTTCCGTCCACATAGGTAAGCAGCCGGCATGCCGGCTGCCCTTCGACGCCCTGTGAGGTTTTGGCGGCATATATTTCTGCGCCGTATGCCTTATTCGCTTCTGAATGTCCGCTCCCGGCGCATGGAGTCAGCCCGAGGTATCGTTCCGCCTCCATGCGTGTGGCAAATCCCTTGAACTCGGCGCCTGAATATCCATCCACCGCCGCCTTGCATTCTGTCCATGTAGAAAAAATGCCCACACTTTTCCCTTTTTTTACTGCATAATACTTTTTTGCCGCCATTCCCTTATCGTCCTGTTCCTACCTGATAAAATTTGTAAACACCGCAGACTCTCTCTCCGGGAAATCGATTCCCGCATTCCTGCCCGCCTCAATACATTTCAAAAGCCATGCCATATTGTTGCCGAGGGTCCGCATAGTTTGCATTCCCTCCAAGTCCTGACGCACCTCATCCGGCGTATTACCATGTACCATGTTCCAATACTGACTGGACACAACAGGCATACAGTTAATGGTAAAATATTTGTTAATCTGGTCAAAGGTGGCGCTTGCGCCTCCCCTCCTGCAGCTTACAACGCAGGCGCCGGGCTTTCCTTGAAAAATACTGCTTTTCCCGTAAAATGCCCTGTCCAGAAAAGAGGTCAGCATTCCCGATGCGGATGCATAATGGACAGGAGAGCCAAACACAAAGCCGTCCGCCTGCTTTGCCTTCTCCACAAATTCATTGACGCCATCGTCCTCTCTGAAACATTTTCCGGTACCCTTACAGCCGCCGCAGCCAATACAGCCGGCAATGGGTTTAGCCCCTATCTGTATAATCTCCGTCTCAATTCCGTTCTTATTCAATGCTGCCTCTACCTCCTGCAGCGCAGTATAGGTACATCCCTTTATGTGTCCGCTTCCGTTTAACAGTAATACTTTCATAGTTTCTCCCTTCTGTCCGCAATGCCTTTTCATCCGGCTTTAACAGACATTCAAATCGGGAGGCTGAATAAACAATCCTGCCTCCTTCTGACACCTCTATTCTAGATTATAACAATTTTTCGCCGTTTATGCCATACTTATCGGCTAAAAACTAAAGAAATCTTCTCATTCCCGTCCTTGCATAACATGCCCTGATCAGCACAAAGCTGCCGCCCCTCTTATACAATCTGTAATAGCAATATTNAGATNAAATTAAGAAGTAAAATATTGCATTTGCCATACCTTTATTGTAATATAAAGNCCATAATCCCGCCGCAGGCAGTGGGGNATTNACNCTCGCGGCATTTGCCAACTGTCCGTAAAGACNCGGTCGNCCGGCTCATTGCNCGTNGGAATAAATTTCAGTATTGACTTCATCCCTTTGCCATACCGGCATTTTAAGTCAGTCAAATATAGAACAAAAGGAGAGATTGAACAATGGGTTTATTCGGTTTCGGGAAAAAAGAAACTGCAAATGTGACGGCTCCCGAAAATGATGTGGAAAAATGGGTGATTTCCACTTATGCAATGTGGTCCTCCGCAGCAGAGGGCGACTGGCATTACATCGCAGGCTCCACCTCAAAAAGTAAGCCGGAGGGCGCTTCCATGCGCGTGATGCTGCGCAGAGATTGGGAAATAAGCAATAAAGCCCAGCTTTTGGAACAGGTCAACTTTTTAATGGCTCTTTACGAAGAGGGAACCGACTGTAAGCAGGAGGACATCGAAAAAGGAGCATGGGATCTTTGTCGTGCCTGCCAGATTTTAGGTATGGGCTTTGTGGGCGGTTATATAGAGCGTCTAGAAATGATGACCGAGTCAGTCAGAGTCGGACGTGTTATGCAGAAATACTACCATTCATGGAATGAGCTGTACGACAGCTACATAAAGGGCTACCGTGAGTGGCGTATGAATGCAGGCGGAGACGCCCAGAAAGACATCGCAGACAGAGAAGCACTTTGCAGCCGTCTGTTGAATCTGGCAGACGGCCCTTGTACCGTAGCTTGGAACACTACCCTATAAAAATATTCAGGAATGGGGTGTTGCTTCCGTAGATTATTCATCTACTTTTGCAACAGCCCCATTCCTTTTTTCCTATTCTTCCTCTAAGACCCTCCTGATTGCCACTATCTCATCATACTCCGCCTCTGAAATACAAACACCTATTTCAGGGTACGCATGAACAATTTTCCCGTCGCCGATATAAATTGCCACATGACTGGGATTATCATAGCAGATTAAGTCGCCCGGTTCTGCGCTTTCCAGATTCTCCACCTTACGCCCCTGCTTCTTGTCCTCAGACGCCGAATGGGGAAGGCTGACATCAAAATGCTCATACACGCTTTTTACAAAACCGGAGCTGTCCGTTCCTTCAGTCAGACTGCTTTCTCCCCATTTATAAGAATTTCCCAAAAATTGCACCGCATATTCCGCAACCTCAATCCCCTCTTTGCTGTTTCCCGCTATCTCCATTTCCAACGGATCTTTTATCTCCATAGCAATATTTCCAAAATCTGCTTTCATATCTGTAATTCCCAAACTTCTGACATACTCTTTTGCTTTTTCCGGGTCTGCGTTTGCTGCGGCTATGGGCAGACGAAACAAAGCATTCAGTCCCTCATATGATTCATTCCGAGAAATCATTCCTGTTGTCTCATCATAACGATAAAGCTCCTTGTCAAAAAAAGTTCCGTCACAAACGCACAAATACAAATCGCGGTCTGCAAATACTTCAATATTATCACATCTCACAAGTCTATACAAAATACCGTCTTCGTTCATTTCCGTATAATCACCGTTCATGGATAAAATATTATAAAAAGCCGGATTATACCCCTGAATCAGAGGAGATACAAAAAATTCCAGTGCCCCATAAGCCTCTTCTGAAGTATCCGGCAGGGGCGTGCCGTCAGAATTTTTTATCGCTACAACCGCATATGTCCTGTCCGCCTCCAGCACTCCACCCTCGCTATAATGGGCATACTCCGACAGCATTTCCCCCGACGCAATTCCCAATAAAGTTACGTCTCTCCCGCCATAGCTCTGGGTTTCATCAATAAGTAATGCATTCTCCCCCAGAAAAGCCTCCGCCAGTCTGAAATCACTCATTTTCTCCGCCACATCTGCCGGCGACAGATACCTCCATGCTGCATATACCGTGACAGAGCTCAGACACAACACCATTACCGCGGCAAGTATTGCCGCCCAATATCTAAT
>WFLY01000202.1 GCA_009177215.1 Bacillota bacterium | reverse complement strand
GAGGCGGTATATGGTATTCTTGAAAGAAATCATTTTTATGATTTCTTTTGCTTTCCCGCCCACTTGTAGGGCAGTATCTTCCAAATGCAAATACATCAACATTTCTATCCACTACCAAATCAATCATATCGGGGAACTCATCTTTATTGGCGCATGATACAGTAGACATGACCGCACAGTACATTCCTGCTTTCTTGATACATTCAATCTTTTTTATCGTAATATCAAAAGAGCCGGGTTTTCTGAATTTGTCATGTGTTTCTCTCATTCCGTCCAGTGAAAGCTGATACTTTCTGCAACCATACTCATAAAGCCTTTTACATACCTCGTCAGTCAAATGGAACGGATTACCTAAAATACCAAAAGTAATATCATGCTTTTTTAGCAATTCACAGAGTTTCCAAAAATCTTTATGTAAAATCGGATCGCCGCCTGTAATGTAAAAATATGGTGTGCGTTCTAACCTTTCACACATATCCATACAGCTTGAAACTACCGTTTCCATTTCCTCATATTTCATCTGTTTCAGGCAGATATGGTTATCCTCAGAAAAAATATAACAATGTCTGCATCTTTGGTCACATTCATCTGTAATATGCCATTGGAACGCAAAGTATGGTTTCATTTTGGGTATTCCTCCTAAAGCTTTACTTTTGGATATAATCATAGACACACAGAAAAACTGCGTGTCCATGACCGCATTGATACTCTATGTATCTTACAAATCGAAGTTTATTTCGATTCCGGATCGCCTGCCCCGCAAGCTGAACCACAGGCTGATGCAGGTTTTTCTTCCGGTTTCGGATCTGCTGCCCCACATGCTGAACCACAGGCTGATGCAGGCTTTTCCTCCGGTTTCGGATCTGCTGCCCCACATGCTGAACCACAAGACGATATGGCATTTGTGCCAGCAAATGCAGCCACATTTTCAAGATTACTCATGATAGTTACCTCCTTAATTTATTTGCTTGATTTCCTGACCTCTTTGGTCTATACTTAGTATAAGTTGCAGCAATCAAAAATAAAAGTACGCACTATTTTATTATGTAGTGAGCTTTTCCTTCGTTGGTGCAAAAATGAATGTTATAATCAAAAGGAGATGTCCTTTATGTTGACAAAAGACGAGCTGCCAGCCTGTCCTGTTGCCACAACACTGATGCTGATTGGAAATAAGTGGAAGATTTTTATTGTACAAAGACTGTTAGACCGTCCTTGGCGGTTTAATGAGCTGCAAAAGGATATTCCCGGCATCAGCCAGCGGGTTTTAACAGATAATCTCCGTTCTATGGAGGAGGACGGTATCATTACACGCACTGTCTATCCCGAAGTTCCTGCGCGGGTAGAGTACGCTTTAAGTGAATTGGGTAATACAATGCGCCCAATTATTAACTCTATGTTTGAGTGGGGAACAATGTATCAGGGATTGGTAAAAGGATAGACATAACGAAAAAGGCGGTCTGAATTCAGAGCGCCTTTCTGTTATCGTGCCATATACTTATCACCATAATTCTAAACTGTCTTCTGCATCTATCCACATTTGTAGATTACCATCAAGTGATAATCCCGCATACTCAAGCGGCTCATCTATTACCAAAGCATCTAACGCACATTGAGAGCAAGGGGTAGTCCGTAATCCATCTTCCGCTACACTACAGTCAATCCGTAGGATATATCCGCCAAAAGTGATTATGTCAACTCTATTGTGATACATATTGTATTCTGCATATATGAATTTCATATCTTGTCTGTCCTTTCTTTGCTAATTGAACTTTCGGAGAAATTTAAGAAAGCATTTCAATCAGCTCTTACTGCCTGATTTATTTTGTGTTATAATTTGTTAAAGTTTATCTTTCCCTTATTTTTGCCCTTATGAGAGTTCGTAACACGAGGGAAAAGGATATAATAGTCATTAAATGCTATAAATTAGGTCTTATCAGCATTCCGATTGTGATTTGTGGAGGAAGAGATAAT
>WFLY01000159.1 GCA_009177215.1 Bacillota bacterium | reverse complement strand
CTGAATATCTTTACAGGTGAGACCGGCGCCGGAAAATCACTTCTGATTGGTTCCANAAATCTTGCTNNGGGGGGGNAATTCGATAAGGATATGCNCAGAAAGNGTGCTGNCAGCGCTTTGGTAGAGCTTGTCTTTTCCGGCGGAGATGACAAAGTATCGGAGAAGCTTAAGGAGCTTGATTTGGAGGCGGAGGAGGACACGGTCATCATCAGCCGAAAAATGCAGGCAGGTAAGAGCATCTGCAAAATTAACGGAGAGACAGTGACGGCAAAACAGGTGAAGGAGCTTGCGGAAGTGTTAATTGACATTCACGGTCAGCATGAACATCAATCTCTCCTTCACAAAAAAAAGCATATGGAAATATTGGATTCCTATTGCGGGGAAGCATATTTGAAGCCGGCAGCGGCAGTGACAGCAGCTTATAAGGAATGCAGACAGCTTAGGAAAAAATTAGAGGAGGATGTCATGGACGAGCAGGAGCTTGCCCGTGAAAAGTCTTTAGCCGAGTTTGAATGTCAGGAGATTGAGGAGGCTAAGCCTGTTCCCGGAGAGGATGAAGATCTGGAGCAGCGCTATAGGCGGATGGTAAACAGCAAACGTATTACGGAGAGTCTTTTGGAGAGCTATCGTTATACAGGGAATGAAGGACAGGAGGGAGCGGGCAGTTATTTAAGCAGGGCATTAAGAGCCTTACGCAGCGTTGCCATGTATGACGGTAGACTGGAGGAGTTAGAGCAGCAGCTGAGTGAGGTGGACAACCTCCTTGCGGATTATAACCGCGATGTAGCGGAGTATATAAGCGATTGTGAGTTTGATGAANAAATGTNCAGGCAGGTGGAGGACAGACNGAACACCTTAANCCATTTAAAGGGAAAATATGGAANTTCTTNGGAGGAGGTTGTAAAGTACGGAGAATCAAGACAACAGCTTTTGGAGAAGCTTCAGGATTATGATTTATACATGGAGGGCTTANAAAAGGAGCTTGACACAGCGGAGGAGNANCNTTTGANGGCTTNTGAAGCTCTTTNGATTATCAGAAGAAAGGATGCCGATATTCTTTCAAAGAAGCTAAAGGAAGCGCTGATTCATTTGAACTTTTTGACGGTAGAATTTGAAATTGCAGTTGTGCCCGAAAAGCAGATAACCGAAAAAGGCTATGACGAGGTAGAATTCTTAATTTCCACTAATCCCGGCGAGGGAATGAAGCCTTTAAGTCAGGTGGCGAGCGGCGGCGAATTGTCCCGCATTATGCTGGCGATAAAGACTGTGCTTGCCGGACGGGATTCTATTGACACGCTGATTTTTGATGAAATTGATGCAGGTATTAGCGGAAAAACGGCTTGGAAGGTGTCGGAACAGCTGGATACGGTTTCCAAGGCGCATCAGGTAATTTGTATTACCCATTTACCTCAGATTGCGGCAATGGCAGATACCCATTTTGTCATTGAAAAAAGCAGTATGGACAATAATACCATTACGGATATTCATTGTATGGACGAAGAGGAAAGTCTTGCNNAGCNTGCAAGNCTTTTGGGAAGTGACAGTCNCACGGAGGNGGCGCTTGGCAATGCAAAGGAAATGCGCAGTNAGGCGCTTGCATATAAGGAGAATTAAGCAGCACAAAGGAATTGATTGACAATTTTTTCATAAAAATTACAAATGTTTCATAAGTAAAATTTAAAAAGTCTCACATACTAAGTGATATCAAAGAAATACGCATCTTTCTTACTTTGAAGGGTGCGTATTTGCGTGGAAATATGCGGTCATTTGCATAAAAAGGCGATAAATACAGAGCCTTTTGATTTTTTTCTTTGATATAGACAGAGGAGTATGGGTGATATGAGAAGGTTTACGGATAATGTTGGAAGAAGGTTTTCAACTAAAAAATATGAATCTACAGAAGCGGATATGAGCAATCATGTTGAAGAGATTAATCTTTCGGCAAATGCTTCCGAATCTGTAAAAGCGAGTTTGGGAAGTAAAGCTGACGAAATGAAAAAGCAGGCAGGAGAGGATATGGCAGCTCTTATTAGGAGCTGGAATCGCAGAAGGAGAAGAAGGCGCGTTTATCGCGGCTGTCTGATTGTGGCGCTTTTTTTAAGCTGTGCGGCACTTGGAGGAACGGGTTACTATTATATAGACAGCAGCATTCCTTCCNCTATTTATGTCAGAGCGGGGGAGGAGCAGTCTTTNCATCTGGGAGTGCCTGCAANGGCGGAGATTATCAGTGTTGGAACACAGNGNACAAGTAATATTCCAAAGGATGCCATTACGATAGATTTGAATCAGCCGGTAAAAATGCGGACAGGCGGATTGGAACATTATGAAATGGAGGTNTGGNTTTTTGGATTTCTNNCATTTAAGCAAGTGGGCATTCAGGTGGTAGAAGATCAGGAGCTGATACCTGTTGGAGTTCCGGTGGGAATCTATGTCAAGACGGACGGCATACTTGTGATTGGCGAGGGAGAATTCCTAAACGAGGCGGGGGTAAAGTGCGCACCGTCAAAATACATTTTAAAATCCGGCGATTATATACAAAAATTAAACGGAGAAGCTGTTTCCGATAAGGATGTTTTTATTGAGAGCATTGAGAACTGCGGGGGAAAAGAAATCGTTTTAACGGTGGAGAGAAACGGTGAGAGTATGGATTTAAAAATCCAGCCGGTTCGTGACCAGAACGGGAAATATAAAATCGGTGCATGGGTCAGAGACAATGCCCAAGGTGTGGGTACTATGACATATATTGATGAAGAGGGAAATTTCGGGGCGTTGGGGCATGGTATCAATGATTTAGACACCAGTACACTGATGAATACAAACGATGGTACTCTTTATCAGACGGAAATTGTGGATATACGCAAGGGAAGCAGCGGGAATCCGGGAGAGATGACAGGGCTGATAGTTTATGCCAACGATAGGGTTTTAGGTGATATTACGGAAAATAGTGAACGGGGTATATTTGGAAGCTGTAACCAGAAAGCGCTTGGGCTTGCCACAAAAGAACCTATTCCCATTGCCTTTAAGCAGGAAATTAAGAAGGCTCCCGCACAAATTCTCTGTACGGTGAATGACACTGCGGAGTATTATGATGTGGAAATTACGGCACTGCACTTGGATCATGATAATGTAAACCGCGGCATAGAGCTGAAGATTACCGACCCTGAGCTTTTGGAGCTTACCGGAGGCATTGTACAGGGTATGAGCGGTGCGCCCATTATTCAGGACGGAAAGCTTATCGGAGCAGTGACCCATGTGCTGATACAGGACAGCACCAAGGGGTATGGAATCTTCATTGAGAATATGTTGGACCATTAATAAGGCAGTTTAAGAACATGCAGTCAGTATTGTATGTTCTTTTTCTGTATTTGCTATTTAAAATCATTTGTGTGGAAAGTCAATCAATAATATTATATAATATGACATACATCGTCATATTTATGGTGGTATGATTAGAATATCTTATTATTATGTTATTATGCATTTTGGGAGGAGAAGCTATGGGAAGACCACAGACAAAGCAGGATTTACTTATGGCAGCAGATACAAATTATAATAAGCTGCTTATATTGATTGATTCTATGACAGAGGAGGAGTTAAGCACGCCTTTTGATTTTTCGGGAGACGAAAAGAAAAAAGAAGCTCATTGGAAGAGAGACAAAAATCTCAGGGATATCATGGTACATCTGCATGAATGGCATAAGCTTCTGCTGCAATGGNTTGACAATAACCAATCAGGTAACAGANAACCGTTTTTGATANAAGGCTACAACTGGAAAACGTACGGTGATATGANTATGGTATTTTGGGAGAAGTGCCAAGGTNTTAGCTTAGAGGANGCAATNGAGCAGTTTAAGAATTCCTATAAAAAATGNATGGAGGCTATCAGAGCAAAGANGGATGAAGAATNGTTTGAAAAGAATGCATTCGACTGGGTTGGGGGGAGTACCTTAGGCTCATACTTTATCAGTGTGACGAGCAGTCACTATGACTGGGCTATGAAAAAAATAAAAGCGCATAGGAAAAAGGTAAAGGATAAGCAGATTATTTAGGATGGTATATACAAATCGGGGAATCTTCAAGCGTTGAAGGAGCTTGGGTTTGGAGGTGAAAAGACAGTCTTTGATAAGCTGTAAAGCTTTTTCGGGAGTGAGGCGCAGGATTGGTTTGGTTTATAGGTTATGTTTTCCTTCGGTGAATATATAGAGGTGACAGGACCATTGTCTGTGAGGGAGATTGTAAAGAAAAAGGCACGAAAGATAACAAAAATGTATATCAGACATCCCATACGGAGAAAGCAAAGAAGCAGGGCAATTTATCAAAATATTCTTTCCCCTTAAAAAAGTCAAGACATCCCGCGAACCATAGGGTATAATAGCCATACATCGCGATGTTGACAACTTGAGAGGAGTTCGATANGGNTTATCCAATGTATANCGTAGCAGNGATACATTATGTGGAAGCACATATAACGNAGGGAAAAATTGATTATAAAAGGCTGGAGAGGGAAATAGGGTTTTCACAGGCTCATATCAGGACTTTGTTTCGCCAGATTATGGGCTGCCCTCTTGTGCGGTACGTGAGAATGCGGAAGGTAAAGCGTTCTGCAATGGNNCTTNTACATACCNATGNACCCNTACTTCACATAGCGTATCATTACGGCTTTTCCAACCCTGAGACATATACCAGAGCTTTTCAAAGCATTACGGGAATGACTNCCANTGCGTTCCGCAGGAAAAGACCGATTGTANGGAAGGAAAAGCTGATTAATGGTATATACAGTATCGGAATCCTTGAGCGAAAAGAGCAAAGGAGCGATATGGTTATGGAAAAAAAGGTTTATAAGAATAACGACAGTACCATTTTGTATGGTGTATCAAAGGTGGCTTATGGGTGTTATGGCGGGATGACTCCCTTTCCTATGTGCCTAAAAGTATGTTTAGAGTATCTTGGTGAGGATTTGGAATATGCGGATGCCATGGTATTAAGTGCGGCGGCGTTTCGATTCGCATGGAATCGCAATAAGTGGGATTTATCCAATGTGGATATTTATCATACATTTGAAGAGTCCAATGAAATTTATCGTTTAGGCGCCTGGGCATTGGGGCGGGAATTTTCTTTTCTGGGGCGGAGGGAAAATACCACAAAGGAAGAATTTGTTTCTTTTATTAAGAAACATATAGGCGAGGGATATCCCTGTATTGCTCTGGGGATTGTGGGTCCTCCCGAGGCATGCATTATCACAGGCTATCGAAGGAACGGGGAAGAGCTTCTTGGGTGGAATTTTTTTCAGGACAATTCGGAGTTTGCAGCCAGTGTGGAGATTGATGAATGCGGTTATTTTGTCAGCAATAAATGGTGGGAGAATACCGATACGCAGGCAGTTATGTGTATCGGTTCCGTTATTGGGGAGGCATATTCAACGGAGCGGATTGCCGCAAATGCGGTGAAAGCGCTTACGGCAAGAGAGGACGGGGCGTACAGCAAAGGGGTAAAGGCATATGACGCATGGAAAAATGCTTTACAGGATGAAAAGAGCTTTCGTGCAGGAGACAATTATTCCGTCCTGTTTGAGAAGCTTTTATGTCAGATGGATGCAATTACCTGTCTGTCGGACGGACGTTCCGGAGCATCTTCATACTTTGAGAAAATGGCACGGAAGGATAAGCTTAACGGTGACTGCTATAAAGAAATTGCGGAGGCGTTTGCCAGAACGGCAAATGTTATTGCAAGGATGCGGGAGTTGTATGGAGGCTGGGAGAATTCTGATGTAATGCTGAAAAATCTGGCGGACGTAAAGGTCAGGGAGAAAACATGTACTCTTATTGAGGAGGCGCAGAAATCCGATTCGGAGGCATTGGAGCTTTTGAGAGGTCTTCTTAAGTAGTTGAAAATAATGTTGTCGGCAACGCCGGCAGCGTTATTTTTGGTTCGGGCAGCAAGATATTGACTGTAAGCAGCAAGATAATCTATGGACAGAGTACTCTTGGGAAAATATAATGGAATAAATTGAATATAAACGATTAACCATAAACGGAGAAAAGAACTATGATTATTCCAAATTATTATGAAAACCTGAATTTTCTGCATGAAAATACAATGCCTAGCAGAGCGTATTACATTCCCGCTTCCAAGAGAATGGGTGATTTGGTGGAAAACCGGCAGGATTCCGACAGGTTTCAGCTTTTGAACGATACGTGGAAATTCAGGTACTATGACAGCATTTATGATTTGCAGGAAAATTTTTATGAGACGGGTTATCAGGCGGAGGCTTATGATAATATTTCAGTGCCGGGAGTATGGCAGAATGCGGGATACGATAATCATCAATACACCAATGTGGCTTATCCCATACCGGTTGACCCTCCCTATGTGCCCTGTGAGAATCCCTGTGGGGCATATATCTGTGATTTCGAGTATAAGGAGGCGGAGGAGGCGCCCAGAGCTTTCCTGAATTTTGAGGGTGTGGATTCCTGTTTTTATGTATGGCTGAACGGGCAGTATGTGGGATACAGTCAGGTTTCCCACGCCACAAGTGAGTTTGAGGTGACGGATAAGCTTTTAAAGGGGAAGAACAGACTTGCCGTTTTGGTCCTGAAGTGGTGTGACGGAACCTATCTGGAGGATCAGGATAAATTCCGCATGAGCGGTATTTTCCGTGATGTTTACATACTGAAAAGACCGGTTCATATGCTGTTTGACTATTTTACTACAACGCAGACTGCAGGTGATTTGGCAGTTGTTAGCATTAAGGCTGACTTTTTGGGAGAGCCGGTGCCCGTAAAGATTGTTGTCTATGATGATGATGAGCATTTAGTGGCGCAGGGGCAGCTTGGGGCTTGCGGCGGAGAAAATCAATTGGCAGAAGCGGGTCAATCTGGGGCTTGCAGAGAAAACCGTTTGGTCAAGCAGAATGGAATCGGCGCCTGCGGTGAGGAAAACGGATATAGGTATAATGCGGAGCTGACAATCGCCGCTCCTCACTTATGGAATCCCGAAACCCCTTATCTTTATACATTAGTGTTGGAAACAGAGCATGAAACAATAACGGATAGATTAGGGGTGCGTGAAATACATATTAAGGATTCCGTGATTTATGTGAATGATGTTGCCGTTAAGTTTAAGGGTGTCAATAGGCATGACTCGGATCCTGTTACGGGGTTTGTCATTGGCTTGGAGCAGATGAAGAAGGATTTGTTCCTGATGAAGCAGCACAATTTTAATGCCGTCAGAACCAGCCATTATCCCAATGCGCCCTATTTTTACCAGCTCTGTGACAGGTACGGGTTCTTTGTCATTGATGAGGCGGATAACGAAAGCCATGGTATGATGATGCAGTATCTGGGTGACTGTGAATGGGGTGAGCGGGCAAAGCATTGGAATGAGCCCCTCGCAGACAATCCGGCGTTTATCCCTGCGATTGTTGACCGCACCATGCTCTGTGTCCACCGTGATAAAAACCGCCCCTGTGTGGTTATCTGGTCTATGGGAAACGAGGGGGCTTACGGATGTGGTTTTGAGGAGGCGCTTAAGTGGACGAAAGAATNTGACAAAANCCNTCTGACCCAGTACGAGAGTGCAATCTATATAAACGATAAGAGAGAATATGATTTCTCCAATCTGGATATCAACAGCANAATGTATNCNTCCNNGGAGGATATCGGNAATTATCTGGGAGGGAATCCNGATAANNCCTNTTTATTGNTANAATACTGTCATGCCATGGGCAACGGGCCGGGAGATTTTGAGGATTATTTTGAGGTTGTTAACGGAAGCGATATAGTCTGCGGCGGTTTTGTGTGGGAATGGTGCGACCATGCTGTCTATAAGGGGCAGACAGAGGATGGGAGAGCTATTTATTATTACGGCGGCGACCATGGTGAGGAACCTCATGACGGCAATTTCTGCATGGACGGCTTGGTATATCCTGACCGTAGACCCCACACGGGACTGCTGGAGTATAAGAATGTATGGAGACCGGCGCGGGTGGCGAATTTCAATCAGGATACGGGCGAGCTTTTGCTCCATAATTATATGGATTATGTGGATTTGAAGGATTATGTGTATCTTGCCTACGAAATTACCTGCGACGGTGAGGTGGTATCTTCGGGTAATGTGGGGAAATTAGGCTCCGTTTTGCCCCATAAGGAGGGAAGCTGCTTTATCGATTGTACCGTTCCCAAGGAAGGAAAGTGTTTTTTGGTGGTAAGGTATCATTTAAGGAAGGCTTTGGAGACTATGGAGGAGGGTTATTTGCTTGGCTTTGACGAGGTGCCTCTTAAGAATAGTGACGGCAGAAATCAGAGAGCGCTCGGGCTGCTTGGTGGTCAGGGAAACGGTGCTTTGTCGGATTGCCGGGAGATTGCCGGGAAACACAGCGGAGAAGAGGCAGACGACAGGATGCCTGACGGAAAATGTGTCGTGCCGCAGCTTCATGTGGACGAGTGCGACAGATATGTAACGATTACGGGAGAGAATTTTACATACACCTACAACAAGCTTACCGGATTATTTAAAGATATGACTTTTAACGGGCGCAGCCTTCTGACGAGACCTATGGAAATCAATATCTGGCGGGCGCCCACGGATAATGACAGAAATATAAAGCACAAATGGTTTGGCGCACATTATAACCGGAGCATGCCAAGGGCTTATTCTACCGGTTACCGGGCGGAAGGCGGACAGGTGGAAATCAAAAGTGTGATGTCGCTTGTCTCCCTATCCATTCAGAAATGTATGGATATTGAAGCAGTGTGGACAGTGGGCGCAGGCGGCGAGGTTACTGTAAAGCTTGCCGTGAAGCGGGATAAAAAATTCCCGGAGCTTCCCAGATTCGGTCTGCGCCTGTTTTTGCCGGAGGAAATGGATAAGGTAACATTTTACGGAATGGGTCCCGGCGAGAGCTATCGTGACAAATGTAGGGCAAGCAGACATGGTCTGTTTGTAAATCAGGTGGATGAGCTGCATGAGGATTATATCAGACCGCAGGAGAACGGAAGCCATTACGACTGTGATTATGTGAAAGTGGAGAGTGCTTCCTGTAGTCTGACGGCTGTGGGAGAAAACACCTTCAGCTTTAACGCTTCCCGGTTTACGCAGGAGGAGCTTACGGAAAAAATGCATAATTATGAGCTGAAGCCCTGCGGCAGCACTGTGCTGTGTCTGGATTATGCTCAAAACGGCATTGGCTCTAACAGCTGCGGACCGGGCGTGCTGAAAAAGTACAGACTGGACGAGGAGGAGTTTATTTTTTCGATAAAGCTGATTGTGCGATGACATATCATTCATTTACCTATTGATTTTGACGTAACGTCATAGGATAAGATGTACTTATGGATAAAGGCGTTCCACATGTTAATTCATGTCGGACGCCTGTTCTATGGAAAGGATTATCTAAGCCGGTTCAAGATGAGCGTACAGATGATTTGGTGTAAGTGGTGAAAGATAAGGAATTTCGGGAAAAGTTGTACAATGAATACGGTATCAAGGGAAATGGATAAGGATATTTTTCGTTATAAAAGTTAAATAGTTTAGCTGTGGTGAATGCAGGTTACCTATAAAAATTTTCATGTGACCCTCTGATTTTAACAAGTTACGGACTGACCTATTGAAATATTCCTTGAAAAGGCTATTGTATAGTTATCAAAGGATTGGAGGACAGCAGGCTTGGATAAAATAATCAGAGTAAGTCATCTCAATAAAAATTTCAAAGACGTAAGTGCGGTAAAGGACGTGAGCTTTTCTGTGGAAAAAGGGGAAATGTTCGGATTCCTCGGAGAGAATGGTGCAGGGAAGTCTACGACTATAAATATGCTGTGTACGCTCTATGCACCTACTTCGGGTGAAGTACAGATTTGTGGTTATAGGTTGGGGAAGGACAGTGAAGAAATCAAGAGAAGGATCGGGGTAGTTTACCAGAATAATTGTCTGGATGCACTTCTCACTGTAAAAGAAAATTTATTGCTGCGGGGAAGCCTGTATGAATCTGATAAGGTGATACTAAAGAAAAAATTGGAGCAGGTTTGTGAAATTTTACAGTTAAGTGATGTATTAAAAAGAACCTACAGAAAGCTTTCCGGCGGTCAGAAGAGACGCTGTGAGATTGCAGCGGCATTGATTCATACACCTGAAATCCTGTTTTTGGATGAACCGACCACCGGATTGGATCCTGCCACCAGAAAGAGTGTGTGGAAAACAGTTGAACAGCTGCAAAAGGAAATGAAGATGACGGTATTTCTCACAACACATTATATGGAGGAGGCTGCAAAGGCACGTCATATCGGGATTATGGATGAGGGCAGACTGATTCATTTTGGAACGCCCTTTGAATTAAAGGAGACATTTGCAAAGGATAAGCTCATTGTTATACCGAAGCAGGGAAAAAGGGAGAGAGTAATAGAAATACTCCATAAGGAAAATTATGAATTCAAAGTAAAGGAAGAAAGAATATCCGTTCCCTTGTCGTCAACCATGGCGGCTGTCCCCTTGATTGCAGAGCTGGAAAAGTTCTTGGAGGGCTTTGAGGTATTTCAGGGAACCATGGATGATGTATTTTTAAATGCGACAAGGGAGGAGCGGGAAAATGAATAAATTAGTGAGTCTTACAAAAAGGAATGTGTTAGTATATCTGAGAGATAGGAGCGCAGTATTTTTTTCCCTTTTGTCAATGATGATTACTTTAATNCTTATGGTANTTTTTTTGGGTNAAATGAATGTGGAAAGCATAACGGATTTGTTGGCGCAGTACGGAGGAGCGCGCGATGGGGCAGCGGACAGAGAGAATGCACTTCATTTGGTACAGTATTGGACGCTTGCTGGGATTTTAGTTGTAAATGCGGTAACAGTGACACTTACTGTTATCGGAACTATGGTTTCGGATGCTCATGAAAATCGGTTGGAGAGCTTTTATTCGGCGCCGGTAAGTAAGGCTGTTGTTGCCGTTTCCTACATCGTTTCAGCAATATTGATTGGCTTTTTGTTTTGTATGCTGACAGCGGTGGTAGGGCTTGCATTTGTTTATTTTAACGGCGGCGAAATACTTTCCGTAATTGCTATTTCTAAAATAATGCTTTATACCCTGATTAATGTCTGTATTTTTTCTATTATTATGTATCTGGCAGCGTTATGTGTTAAGAGCAGCAGTGCGTGGTCAGGAATTGCAACGCTTGTGGGAACGCTGGTAGGATTTCTGGGGGCAGTTTATGTTCCGATGGGTAATCTGCCTGAAGGTGTGGGAGCTGTTTTGAAATATCTGCCTATTCTGCACGGTGCATCTTTAATGAGAGGCATATGCTGTGAAGAGTCATTGAATCAGACTTTTTCAAATATGCCAAAGCAGCTGATAAGCTCTTATGAAGAGCATATGGGAATCAGTATTGTTATGAATGATACGGTAGTAGGTACCCGTTATTCAATTCTGTTCATGCTGCTTTGTGGAGTGGCTGCATTAGCGGCGGTCATTCTTATTGCGAGGAAAAAGAATATTAGCGATAGATGAAGGGAAGGGGTTAAGGTTATTGCATGAAAATAACAATTTTGGATTTAAAACCCGGAGAGGAAGAGGAACTTATTATAAAATGCAGTGAAATTTCCGATGATATTAAGATACTTTTGAATCGTTTTAAACACGGGAATAAAAAACTGAGTGTCTATAAGGACGGTTGTATTCATTTGATAGAACATCAGGAAATCTACTATTTTGAGACTGTTGAACAGAAGGTGTTTGCATATGGAGAAGAAGCGGTTTACGAGATAAAAAGCAAGCTTTATGAGTTGGAGAAGGATTTACCGGAGCGAGATTTTNTGAGAGTTANCAAGTCNATGATCNTNAATTTGAACAAGATTAAAAGTCTTTCTCCTNCACTGGGCGGCANATTTGAAGCTNGTTNAAAAAACGGAGAGAAAATTATTATTTCACGACAGTATGTAGCTTTATTGAAACGAAAACTCGGGTTATAGGTGAGAGGTAAGAAAAATTATGCAAGCAGGTATGGAAAAATTTATAGGTTATATAAAGATTGTATTAAGTTTTTATACAAAAATAACAACGGCAGTTTTTTTCTGTGCAATGATTTATATTATGATTTTCTGGTCTATAGACCATGAATTCGCAATAACTTGGGTAGGTCATATTTTGTTTGTGCCTGCTGTCTGTGCAGTGGGAATTTTTATTCATCCGCTTGACGGTGAAACAGTATACTCAAAAAGGGTGTTCTTTTTTCGGCAGCTGTTGTATTATTTGTATGTAAATGTGGTGGTGATGACTTGTGGGTTCTTTTTTGAATGGTATTATGTGGAGAACTGGAAAATGCTTTTGGGAATGGAGGCTGTGATTCTTGCGGTATTTATACTTGTAACTCTGGCCGCTTATCTGATAGATTACAAGGAAGCGCAGAAAATGAATAAAAAGCTTCAGGAGCGGAACGGCTTGGAGATATAATTATTATTTCATTTCATCGGTTTGATTCTTTTTGTCTTTATAGGTCAAATAGACATGCTTGAGTGTCTATTTGACCCTCAAATCAAGATGGAATATCTCTTAACTTTTCATTG
>WFLY01000131.1 GCA_009177215.1 Bacillota bacterium | reverse complement strand
TGATGATACTGTTATTCCGGATTTTTTGAGTAGTGGGCAAAATAATATTATGATGTATTTGGAAAACCAAATCAACCATGGCAATGCCATTATATCAAAAAAAGACGATATTATTACTGGCTATATCGCTTGGATGTATTTTGATTTTCATAATGAAAAATCAGCCTTTTGTCCGATTATAGGTCATGCTGCAATTGAAGAAGATAGCGAGACAATCTATCATGAATTATATAACTATGCAGCACAAATATGGGTAGATGATGATAGATTCAACCACTTATGGATGATTTATAACGATAACCATACTTTAAAAGATATGTTATACGATATTGGTTTTGGCTCTCACGTAATTGATGCTTACACAAAAGTACAAAAGCCAGTATGTCAGAGTGACAGCAAATACAAAATATCTGTTGCTGCATATAGTGATGCTGAAGTGTTGCTTGAATTAATAAAGGAGTCGGTATACTTTTATATTGAATCTCCCATATTTTTAAAAAGAAATGCTTATGAACTAGATGATGTAATTGATATGATTAAAACAGATCATTTGTTAGTTGCTTGGGATAATGATACACCAATAGGTATTATGAATTTATCCGTTCAAACTGGATATAACATAGAAAATTTAACATCCACGAATACAGGCTTGATTAGTAAAGTCGGCGCTTATATTAAGCCTGAATATCGTGGATTGGGAATTGGGAAGTGCATATTAAATGAAGTGATGAAGCATTGTACTGAGAAAAATATACAATATCTCCATGTTTGTTTTGAAACGGCAAATCCTTTTGCAAATATGTTTTGGCGAAAACACTTAAAACCCATTATACTTTCTGTAAGACGAACGGTTAATAAAGATACTAATATCACAAAACGAGCATAATACAAATCGTTAAGGAAAGAATCGAAGGTGGTGCAAACGAAAAAGCAGTCATGGTCTTTTTCTGTAACTGCCCTTTCGTTTGCATCAGTTTCGATTTTTCCTGATTGAACAAAGCGCGTCCGAATAGCCAATACATATGGGCTTTTAATTCCTGCGCTTCTGGTTATTAGGATAGCATAAGTTGGTAGCTTTGAATAGATATTNATAATAGAATACGGATCCAAGGCATCACAAATAAGCCTNCAATGGAAGCTTTAAAAAATTATTCGGCTACGATTTTTTAACAGATGAGATGTGGCGTTGGTTTCACTTGGTACTGACCTGTTGGAAAAGGAATAATCTTTCCACCACAGGAAGAACATATGCACACATCTTTGTTGTATAGAAATTTTATTATAGCAGGTGCATCCATTTCTTTAAGCCGAGATATATATTTTTTACAGCCGAGCAGGTTACGGCATAGAGTGGTCTTCTTGCTCTTGTTTCTGGAAGACAATAGCCCATAATGTCGTATCCGCACAAAACGTTTTGGAGGGACATGCATCAGAAACCGACGAATGAACTCTTCACCGGAGATTGTGACACTTTTCCACTGTCCTTGATTTTTGTAGTCCTTTGCAGCAAAGGTGACAGAATTATCGGTCATGCCCTTAATGCGATAGTTGATGATGGCAATCCTATGAGTATACTTTCCAAGATAACGGATCACGGATTCAGCACCATTAAAAGGATTTTTGCAGTAAGGAACCCATTCCTTTCCATAACAGATGTTAAAAAGTTCTTTGAATGCATAATGGTTTTGATAGGGTTCTGCCGTACCATGGAACTCAAGCTGGCCATCTTCCCATAGCTGTTTCAGCTCTGCAAGATACTTGCAACGGAAAAGACGGGAAATAACCCGGATCGGGAGAAAGAAGTCCTCTCCGCTATCCTTCCAGTGATTTTTGGGATCGAGTCCGCCGCCAAGAACAATGGCATGGATATGCGGATGAAAGTTCATGCCGCTGCCCCAAGTATGAAGTATACAGATATACCCAATGTCAGCACCAAGATATTTATTATCAGAGGCCAGTTCTTGTAATGTATCGGAAGAGGCATGATAAAGAGCATTGTAAAGAAGCTTCTGATTGCTGTAAATAACCGGGTTTAATTCTTCAGGAACTGTAAAGACGACATGGAAATAAGGTGCGTCCAACACATCTTCCCTGCGTGCATCGACCCACTTTTCTTTTGGTAATTCCTGACACATGGGACAGCACCGGTCACGGCAGGAATTATAAGGAACAGAAATGCAGCCGCAGTCTTCACAGACGCTTACGTTAACGCCAAAGGCCCCAGTCTTGCAGTTCATGATGTGATAAGCGGCCTTTCGTTGCGAGGCAGAGAGATCATGAGCCTTTTCAAAATCGGGATAAAATCTGTTGAANACATCCTGTATNGAACAACTGCCGCTCATGACNCACCACCTTCNGGATGATCGAAAGGACTGCGGATGCCAAGAAGCGTTTTGTTGCTTACATGNAGATATACNTCCGTAGAACGGGGATCCACATGNCCAAGAAGGNACTGAATATATTTGATATCCACTCCGCTNTCNAATAAGTGNCTGGCAAAGCTGTGACGGCAGGCGTGGGAAGANACNCGGCGTGTAATACCGGCCTTCTTAGCACTTGCCTTGAAGAACTGATTAACGCTTGCAATATCAGGGTAATCTCCAGTCCATGAACTCGGAAAGAGAATCTCTTTCGGTCTGCCACACTGAAACCAGTATTCAGTAAGCAGGTCGAGATTCCTCCGGGAAAGGATAGTGTATCTGTCGATGCGGTCTTTTGCTTCCCGGACATGAATGGTCATGTTTGTACGGGAAATGTCATCATAGTGCAGATGGACAACCTCAGACACACGCAGGCCGGAAGAGTACATGGTAGCGATAATGGCCTTGTGCTTAAGATTGGAAGTGGCATCAATAATAGCGTTGATTTCCTGTGGCGTAAGGACAGCCGGAAGATTCCGCTCACGCTTCATTGCAGGAACTTCCTCGTCATCCCAGGCAATCTTTAGTACTCTCTTATAGAGAAACTTGATGGAAGACCGATAATGATTGTGAGTTTCAGGAGATCTGCCCTCCAGACGTTTCATGGTAAGGAAGGCATCTGCATCCTCAAGCGTGAGGTCAGTAACAGGCTTATTGGTGCAGCGCAGGAAATAGCTGACATCGCTGCAGTAGAGCTGAATGGTACGTTCTCTAAGGTTGCGTTTTTCCGCAGCTTGGCGGATAGATTCAAAAATAACTTCGTACATTGTAAAACCTCCAAAATAAGTAGTGTTAATAGTTACAGCTACCTATCTGGAGGTGCATTGGAATCATAATTACGATTGCATGTGACACCAGAAAATGTTATTATTTTCATAGGCAGTGGGGCTTTCTTGGTTCAGTTGTATAGTGTGGTAACTAAACAATACCTAATTATGAAAGAAATTTCCACTGCTTTTTTAGACAATGGAAAACTGCGCCACAGCCTCGGCAGGCCATCGCGCAGCGATTTTGTTCAATCGGTATTTGTAGATAGAATGGAGTGATATGGATGTATTTTTCTTCACCAGAAGAATTGAAAATGATTGTTCCGATATGTGATGGTATCTGGAATAAAGATTATCTGTATGAGTATTTGGTTTGGAGTTCAAATTATCGATTTCAAGATTATATTAACAGCTTTTTTGACGATTATCTTGCTGATGAAAATTTAGCTGATATGTTGTTTTCGTTTTTGTTAAATGATGATTACGATGGTTCTGATTGCCAAATTGGTGCTGCTTGTTTAATATCAAAAATGGACAGGCAGTTACTTCAAGCAAATAAGGAACTCCTACTTAAAGCACAAGGTAATGAGGTATACTGGAAAAGACCTTTTCCTGATGCGAAGAATTTAGATTGGCTATTATAAATTCCTATTTGATAAAATGGAAAAATCGGAGTTTGTAGAGGAGAGTGCTTAGATGATTTTCAAAGCAAAGAATGGTGCGGAAATTATAGAAAAAATAAATATTGATGAAAATGAAGCCATAGGAAAATTTGCTAATTTAAATCATGCTTTAGTTGTTGTGAAAATAGAAGATGATTATTTGCTGGGTTGGCATAAATGGAGAAGTGATTGTGAGACATTTGGTGGACTTTTTGAAGCGGGAGAAAGTCTTAGCGAATGTATTGCACGCGAATGTGAAGAAGAACTTGGGAGCAGCAATGTAAATTTTGAGTACTTGGGAATAGTGCATTATAATATGCCACCTAGTTATTTGGGTTAAAGAATGGCATGAAGAATATGGTGGATTATATGGAATTACCTTTTCAAGAGATGCAATTCAAATAATAGAAGAAAAAGACATGATAAGGATGAAATTGGTGAGATTG
>WFLY01000269.1 GCA_009177215.1 Bacillota bacterium | reverse complement strand
ATCTGGGAAAGGACGGTTATCTGATAGAACAGCATAGACCGGAAGATTTTCCTATAGAGCAGACGGATAAGAAGATTTCGTTGTTAAAGGCTTTGGTAGAAGAGTGGGATGCTAAGGTCATGCTAGTTCCCACGGCGGATAATATCCTGACGGACAAGCTGCCTGACAATGCCGCTTATTTTGATGAGGAGGCTTTTTTAGAGCGGGTAAAAAAGGAAATTGGCGAGGATAACTATATAGATGTGTACAGTGTTCTACAGGAACACGCGTTGGAGTATATTTATTATCGCACAGACCATCATTGGACAAGCTTGGGAGCTTATTATGGTTATCAAGCTTGGGCGGAGAAATCGGGCAGGAGTTCTTTTAATTATGATATTAATACAATGCAGACAGTGACGGAGGAATTTTTGGGAACTCTGTATTCCAAGGTGAAGCTTCTCAGGCAGGCGGATGCTATAAAAATTTTCCCCGAAACAAACAACCGGGAAGTATCCGTTACCTATGATTTTCAAAAAGTCACACAGAGTTATTATGAGACAAGTTATCTGGATACGAAAAATAAATACGGTTATTTTCTGGATGATAATCATGGTTTTGTGGAACTCCTTACGGGCTATGATGAGAATGACACCCTGTTTGTGATAAAGGATTCCTATGCCAACAGTCTGATACCTCTTTTGGCGCCTCATTATAAGACTATTTATGTGGTGGACTTAAGATATTTTAACGGAACATTGTTTTCCTTTATGGAAGGATATCTGCCGAAGGAAAGCGTAACGGCACAAGAAGCAGGTGCGTCGGAGACGGAAGCAGACAGCGTAGCGGCGGCAGGAAAAATGGATGTTCTGGTGCTTTATAATTGCGTACATTTTTTGGAGGATTTTCAGTATTATAAATAAAAATGGGTATTAGTTGGAGCGTTACCGCAACAAGGCGTGGATTTCAACATTGCAATCATTGGTAGACATTTTTTTCAATTTAATATATGATATTAGTTAAGATTGCTGCAAAAAGGAGAGCCTATAATGAAAGCGGTTATTTTTGACATGGACGGAGTGTTGTTTGATACGGAAAGGCTTTGCATGGACAGCTGGTGCGCACTGGCAAAGGAGCAGGGAATCGCGGATATGGGAATTGTATTCCCAAAATGCATAGGTCGCAATGCCGCGGATACGGAGGTAATCGTGTCAGAATATTATGGTGAGAGTTTTGATTACGACAGCTTTCGCAAACAGGCATCGGACTGGTTTTGGCAGTACATTAAGGACAATGGTCTCCCTGTCAAAACAGGTGTAAAGGAAATGCTTGCTTATTTAAAGCAGGCAGGCTATGCTATCGGTCTGGCATCCTCCACGAGATATTCTTCCGTGGTCAATCATTTGAAAGAGGCGTGCATTATGGATTATTTTTCGGTGATTGTTACGGGAGATATGGTGAAGCATTCCAAGCCTCAGCCGGATATTTATCTGCTTGCCTGTGAAAGGCTGGGAGTGGAACCTGAGGAGGCATATGCCATTGAAGATTCCTACAACGGAATCCGTTCCGCATATGCTGCGGGCATGAAGCCTGTTATGGTGCCGGATTTGTTGGAGCCGGACGAGGAGATGAAGAGGCTAAGCTTTTTGATTTGTAAAAATTTGTCGGAAGCGCTGGAATGTTTTAAATGTCAATAGCGAAATGTAAAAGGCTTGTATATATTATAACCATAAGATTACATATGCAAATATGGGAAGCATGGATTTAGGAAAGTATTAAAGAAGATAAGGAAACAGAGAGGATATATGGCAAATTTGGGAATCCCGCAAAATACTATAGCAGTGTTGCAAAAATACAACTTTAATTTTCAGAAAAAATTCGGTCAGAATTTCCTTATTGATACCAATGTGTTGAACAAGATTATTTCCTCGGCACAGATTACAAAAGAGGATTGTGTACTGGAAATTGGACCGGGAATCGGCACGATGACCCAGTATTTGGCGGAGAATGCGGGAGAGGTAGTAGCGGTGGAAATCGACAAGGCTTTGATTCCTATTTTGCAGGACACGCTGTCGGCATATGATAATGTAACAGTGATTAACGAGGATGTTCTGAAATTAGATATAAATCGAATTGTACAGGAGAAAAACGCGGGCAGACCCGTTAAGGTGGTGGCAAATCTGCCTTATTATATTACCACGCCTATTATCATGGGATTGTTTGAGAGCCATGTGCCGTTAAAAAGTATTACTGTTATGGTGCAAAAGGAGGTGGCGGATCGCATGCAGGTGGGTCCCGGCACCAAGGATTACGGAGCGCTTTCTCTGGCGGTTCAATATTATGCAAAGCCGGAAATTGTAGCGAATGTTCCGCCCAACTGCTTTATTCCGAGGCCTAATGTGGGCAGCGCGGTGATTCGCCTTACAAGACATGAGGAGCCTCCTGTAAGAGTGGAGGACGAGCAAAAGCTGTTTACGATTATCCGAGCCTCCTTTAACCAGCGGCGGAAGACCTTGGTAAACGGCTTGGGAAATGCGCAGACGCTGTCGTTTTCCAAGGAGCACATAGCGGAGGTGCTTTCTGGGATGGGACTTTCTGCCACGGTCAGGGGGGAAGCGCTTACCTTGGAGCAGTTTGCCCGGCTGAGCAATGAATTATAAAAATATAGAAAAAGACTCAGGTTGGTTATGAGGCGTTGTTTCATTTAATTATAAAAAATAATAATTAAAAATAAGGGTTGATTGTCAAAGAGACGATATATAGTTTTACAAGATATGGTCATTCCACTATATCTTGTATTTTTTTGATTTTTTTCGCCGTTTGTTTTTGACATATGCATATGTCCTATGATAAACTTAGAATGATAAAAGTGGGGGAATATACCTAATAATTTGATGAAGCAGGACAACGAAAGCACAAAGGGAGCGAAAAAACTTTGGATAAGTATGAATATAGAATAAAATCAGAAGAAATTAAGCAATTAATAGCTGAAGGGGACTATGTGCAGGCGGCAGAAATTGCGGATACCATTGACTGGCGCAGAGTCAAAAGCGTGATGATGCTGTGTACCATCAGTGATTTATATAAGATAAACAGGCGATATGNGGATGCCAGAGACATGCTTTTGCTGGCATNTGANCGTCGTCCNGGAGGGAGAACNATNTGTTATTCTCTGTGTGAATTATCCATCAAAATGGANGATTTTTTGCAAGCGGTGGAATACTATAAGGAATTCGTTCAGGTGGCGCCCAAGGATTCGGGGCGTTTTGTGCTACAATACAAACTGTATGAGGCACAGGATGTAAGCCTTGAAGAAAGGATTGAGGTGCTGGAGGAGCTTAAGAGGCATGATTACCGGGAAAAGTGGGCTTATGAGCTGGCTTATCTGTACCATAGAGTAGGACTTGCTACCCGCTGCGTGGAGGAATGTGACGAGCTGATTCTTTGGTTTGGTGAGGGCAAATATGTTATCAAGGCGATGGAGTTGAAAGCCCTTCATCAGCCATTGACGGCGGAACAGCAGGAAAAGTATGACGGTCACTTCGGAAATCAGGCACAGGAGGATATGTATGCTTATGTTGAGGAGCAGGAGGAACAGACCGATTTACCTCAGGCAGAAGCGGCGATAGACGGCGATACTCAGGTGTATGAACAGGTACAAGTAAATGAGCAGTTCAGGAATCCGGGTCAGCCGGAGGAAATGGATATTCATGTAAAGACAATGGATGTAGGGCAATACAATACCATAAATCTTCAGGCAGAGCTTGCCGCAGGCTTGCGAGAGGTGCTGGGTGAGAATTCTATCACTAATGCTATCGTAGCGCCTATGCTGCAGGGTGATACAGGGGTAATGCCGGTATCGCAAATGGAAGAAGAGACTGTAAGAAATTCGGAAATACAGGCGGAGGAAGTGGAGTCAGAAGTTTTTTTTGGCGAGACAGGGGAGATGGCGGATATTGGGCAGAAGCAGGGGGAAATTCTGCCGCCTGAGCAAGAGGTTGAGGCTGTCGATATAGAAGAACAGGCAAAGGAGCCTGACTTTGAACAAGAGTCAGCGGAATTAGAAATAGAGACGGAACAGGNTNCCACGACNAATATAAAGGAGCANCNCAAGAAAACNGTAAATTCAGNNAAAAAAGAGCTGTCTGAGGAAGTTGCGGCGGAAAATACGGATAGTGATATTACGGCAGGAATTGTGATGGAGCAGATGCGCCGTGCGCAGGCAGGTCATGCGGAGGAGCAGGTGCTGTCGGCACAGCCGCCTAAGGAGCTTGCCGGTGTGCTTTCGCAGGAATCAGACGGACAGATTAGTCTGGTGATGCCCGAAAGCGAGAATTTGGAGAAGCAGATTACCGGTCAGATGAGTATAGATGATATTCTTGTCGAGTGGGAGCGCATGAAGAAGGAAAATGAAGAAAAGCGCAAGGAAGAAGTGCGCCGGCATGTGCTGCAGCAGACAGGAAGAATGTTTACGGAATTTGAGGCTTCCGTGAGAGACGGCTTATTAGAGCAGCTTGAGAACGGCGCTATTCTGGGTGAAGATAGTGAAGAGAAGGAGCAAGAGGAATTTGTAAGTGAATTGTCCGATGAATCGGAGCCGGAGGAGATAGAAAGCGATTTTTCCGATGAAGGAGAGTTAGAGGAGGCAGAGAGTGATCTGTCCGATGATGAGGATTTTGAAGAGCTTGAGAATGAATTGCTGGAGGAGGCTGCTCATATAGAAAAGGCAATTGCACAAGATGATTCGGCGGATGTAGAGACGGAAAAAGCAGATGATTTTGTGGAGGAAGGGAACTCCGATGCGGTAGAAGAATTAGAAGAGATTATTGAAGCAGAGGAGACAGAACGGCATGATTTTGAGAAGGAAGAAGTAAGCCGTGAACCTGCAAAGCTCAGAGCATTGACCCGTGAGGAGAAGGAGCTTTATGCGCCTTTTATTCAGAGCAGAGCTTCCAGAGAGCAGTTGATCAGGGCTGTGGATAATATTACCTTGGCTGCTTACACAGGAAATGTAATTATTACCGGCGAAGAGGGTACAAATACCCTTGGGCTTGCCCAAAATATTGCCCGTGAGATACAGATCATGGATAGTAATTTTTCGGGCAAGGTAGCAAAAATATCGGGAAAAACCTTCAATAAAAAGGATGTAAAGTCTACAATTAACCAAATGAAAAACGGCGCCTTGATTATTGAAGGGGCATCGAAAATAAACAAGGATACTGTGCAGAAGATGCATAAATGTTTACAGCAGGAGAGTCTGGGCATTATTTTGATTTTAGAGGATAATAAGAAATCAATGAACCGCTTTCTTGCGGAAAATGAACTGTTAGGAGATGCCTTTACAGCGCGGATAGATGTGGAAGCGTTGAGCAATGACGCGTTGGTGGCTTTTGGCAGACAATATGCAAGGGAACGGGAATATTCCATAGATGAGCTGGGTATTTTGGCATTGCATACAAGAATAGAGGATATGCAGACCAGCGACCATGCGGTAACAGTATTAGAGGTAAAAGAAATTATAGATGAGGCAATTCGTCATGCCGATAAAAAAACGCTGGGGCATTTCTTTGATGTGCTTTTGGCAAAACGCTATGATGACGAGGATATGATTATTTTAACGGAAAAGGATTTTGTGTAATTTTGAGGAGGTAGTGTATTATGGCAAAGACAGGTTCAAAGGTGTTTATTTCAGAGACGGACCAGTATTTGTTTGCTCAAGGAACCCACTATGATATTTATAAGAAGCTGGGTGCGCATTTGTCCGAGGAAAAAGGCGTGAAGGGAATCTTTTTTGCAGTGTGGGCGCCGAATGCAGAGCAGGTTCACGTGATTGGTACTTTTAATGATTGGAATGAAAACTCTCACCCAATGAACAGGCTGGAGGGCGTGGGTATCTGGACCTTGTTCGTACCTCATGTGGGAGAGGGGGAGATGTACAAGTTTCTCATTACCGCACAGGACGGCAGAAAGCTGTACAAGGCTGATCCTTTTGCAAATTATGCCGAATTCCGACCGGGAACGGCGTCCATAACTACCGATTTAAGCGGCTTTGTCTGGAAAGATGATAAATGGCTTGCCCGGCGTGAAAATAAGGATATCAATAAAGAGCCTATGGCAATTTATGAATGCCACATCGGTTCCTTTATGAAGCATCCTGATAGTACAGAGGCAGGCTTTTACAGCTATCGTGAATTTGCGGACAGGATAGTGAAGTACTTAAAGGAAATGAAATATACTCATGTGGAGCTTATGGGCATTGCGGAGCATCCCTTTGACGGCTCCTGGGGATATCAGGTGGCGGGCTACTATGCCGCAACTGCACGCTATGGTACACCCAAGGATTTTATGTATTTGGTAAACGAGCTGCATAAGGCGGGAGTGGGTGTGATTCTGGACTGGGTTCCGGCACATTTCGCAACGGACGCTCATGGATTGGCTGAATTTGACGGCATGTGTATTTTCGAGCATCCCGACCCTAGATTAGGAGAACATCCCGATTGGGGAACCAAGATTTTTAACTATGGCAAGCCGGAGGTAAAAAATTTCCTCATTGCCAATGTACTCTTCTGGATGAGGGAGTTTCATATAGACGGTATCAGGGTGGACGCAGTGGCTTCCATGCTTTATCTTGATTATGGTAAAAAAGAAGGTCAATGGGTTGCCAACAAATATGGTGGTAATCAGAATCTGGAGGCAATCGAGTTTTTCCGTCATATGAATTCGGTGGTGCGCGGCTCCTGTCCGGGCTTTATCACGGTGGCTGAGGAATCCACCGCATGGCCTAATGTGACCGGTGATATTGGTGGGGAGAGTCTTGGATTTTCCTTTAAATGGAACATGGGCTGGATGCACGATTTTTGTGAATATATGAAGCTTGACCCTATCTACCGCAAGGGAAATCATTACGCAATGACCTTTGCCATGAGCTATAATGAGAGTGAAAATTATATTCTTCCCCTTTCTCATGACGAGGTGGTGCACTTAAAATGTTCTATGGTGAATAAAATGCCGGGCTATGAGGTGGACAAGTACGCCAACCTGCGGGTGGGCTATACCTATATGTTTGGACATTGCGGCAAGANGCTTCTGTTTATGGGANAGGANTTCGGACAGGAGAGAGANTGGAGCGAGGAAAGAGAGCTTGACNGGTTCCTTATGGNAGAAAAAAATAATCAGGGCTTACATGCCNNTATGAAGAAGTTACTGGAGTTATATCGCAGGTATCCCGCGATGCATGAGTTTGATAACAGCTGGGATGGATTTGAATGGATGAATGCGGACGATTCGGAGAAGAGCACATATGCTTTTGTTAGGAAATCCTCCACCGGTCGAAACAGTTTGCTGTTTGTGTTAAACATGACCCCTGTGAAATGGGAAAATTACAGAGTGGGAGTGCCTAAAAATAAAAAATTCAGGCTGCTGTTAAACAGCGACGAGGAATGTTTCGGAGGTTTTGGCAATGAAATCCCGGAGGAGCTTCATGCCGAGAAGGAACCTTTTCATTATCAAAACTATTCCCTAAGCTTTGATTTGCCTCCCTATGGAGCGGCAGTGTTTGTGTTTTAGACAGGAATAAGCCCCGGCAGAATGTGAATGATTTGTTAGGGTTAAGAAATAAACGATTTTCACCGAAATAAAAGGTAAGTGCAGCGAAGGCGGCGCTTACCTTTTTCTAATAGGGAAATTTGGGCTGCGGCGGTATAAGCAGAATGCTGCGGTTCGGTAATATAAGAATAAATGACAAGAGGGAATGCGCGTGAGAATTACTTTTCAGAATACTACGGAAAATAAAGCAGAAGTCATGGAAGCCGGCAGGCAGTACAGGAAGGAGCAAACCTCATACAGTAAGAAAAGTGTGAGTGCCTGTGAATTCAGCCCCACATCGGCAGCCGACAGGAGCCATACTATGGGTGAAAAGTCAAGGCGGGACAAGGGCACTACTTTGGCGGAGCTGCAGCAGAAGGCTGAAAATGCGGACGTGGCAGCGGCACAGGATTATATGACGTTAATGTCCCATACCATGTCACAGGAGGATTATGCCAAGTTAGAAGAGGAAGGCTTTCGTTTTTCCGATATGGAACCGGAGATGACCGTAACCATTGTGGATAAAATAAAGGCAGAGCTGGCTCGCAGCGGACAGCATATTGTGGGCTATACGGATGATTTGGATATGGATGCGTTAAGCGCCGCGGTGGGGAGCGAGACTCTTGCAGGGGCAATAGCGGACAGCTTTCAACAGGCAGATATTCCTCTGACGAAAGAGAATGTAAATCAGGTAATGCAGGCATGGGATATGGCGGTGAAGCTGGATACACCTACAGAGGGCGGTTATCATTATATGGTAGATAACGAGATGGAGCCGGAGCTTTGGAATTTTTATCTTGCGCAAAGCAGCGGAGCGGGAGAAGGCGAATATGGTCATCCCGGCTATTATGCGGAGGATGTACAGGGTTACTATTCCCAAAGCGCGCCCGGCGCTTTTAGCGCTGAGCAGAGGAAACAGGGTAAAGTTGACGAGCGGTTTTCGGCACAGATTGACAGAGTGATTGAACAGGCGGGTATGCCTGTAAACGAAGAGAGCAGACAGGCGGCAGAATGGCTTTTGGAACAAGATTTGCCGTTAACGGTCGATAATCTGTTGCGTTTGCGGGAGCTTAAAAGCGCGAGCTTTCCTGTGAAGGAGGACACATTTTCCAAAGCGGCGGCGGCAGCCTTGGCAGAGGGAAAAAGTCCTATGCAGAGCAATCTGGCACAGGCGAAAAATATTTATGAACAGGCGGCTGCCATTCTGGAATATTACGATAAATTGTATCGGGAGCAGACAGGAGACAGCGGAGAGGAGCTTGAGCGGCTGGCGCAAAGCGGCAGACTTGCCGAGAGAAGACAGCTTGAGGAAATCCGTCTTCGTATGACTGCCGAGGTGAACGTTAAGCTGTTGAAAAGCGGATTTGCCATTGACACCGCGCCTATGGAGGAGCTGTTGGAGGCATTGAAGCAAGCTGAGGCAGCTGTGGCGGCGCAATATTTCCCGGGGGATGAGCAGGCGGTTGCAAGATACGAGAATTATACTGCCACGACTCGGGCGGTGACGGAATTGCCGGGAATGCCCGCACAGCTTTTGGGAAGCATACCCGTTTGTGGAGAGGACGCTGCGGCGTTGGAGGATTTCCATTCCAGAGGAAAGGAGCTGCAGCAGAGCTTTGATAAGGCGCAGGAGAGCTATGAAACCCTGATGACCGCACCCAGAAGGGATTTGGGCGACAGCATTAAAAAGGCATTTGCCAATGTGGACGATATTTTAAGGGATTTAGGGTATGAAGCCAGTGAAGAAAATCGTCGTGCCGTGCGTATTTTGGGTTATAACCGTATGGCGATGAGCGCCGAGAACATAGAGCTTGTGAAGACGGCAGATAAGCAGGTACATTCCGTGGTTGAAAAAATGACGCCTGCCGCTACCCTGAAAATGATTCGCGACGGTATCAACCCTTTGGAGAAGACATTTGAAGAGCTGAACCAATATTTTAATAAACAGCAGCCCGGTTATGAAGAGACTGCACAAAGCTACAGTCGTTTTCTTTATGGATTAGAGAAGAGAGGGGATATCACAGAGGAGGAAAAGGAAAGCTTTATCGGTATTTATCGTCTTGTCCGCCAGATAGAAAAATCTGACGGCGCAGCAATCGGAGCGCTGGTCAATACTCAGGCACAGCTTCATTTCTCTAATCTCTTGTCGGCAGTCAGGAGCGGCAAGTATAGAGGATTGGATGTAAAGGTTACAGATGAGCTTGGAGCAGTTGCGGAGCTTGTGAAAAAGGGAGAGAGTATTTCGGAACAGATAGCCAGAGCTTTTGCCGCAAATGCACAGGATATATTGACAGAAGTGTCATATAGCGAGGTCGCAGAGGCTTCATACCGCCAAATGGAATGGGAGCAGATTCGGGAGGCAGTGCCGGCAGAGGAAGAGAGTCTGGCACTTTTACAGAGAGGAGAGCTTCCTGTAAATGCAGGGAATTTATTGGCAGCGCAGGCACTGGTATCGGATACGGTCAGCCCTTTTTTAGAGTGGAAGCAGCGGACGGATAAAAATATGACGCAGACGTCAAATAATAGCGCGGGAACACAGGATGATACAATGAACGTTGAAAACGATGATTCTGCTGCTAAACTGGAGGAGCGATTGACAAATGCGTGGGAGAAGTTAGGCGGCGGAACATCTTTTGCGGAGGAATACCGGACTATTGTGGAAGAGGTGACCCAGAGCATTGAATTCATGAGCCTTATGCAGGCGCAGACTTCTATGGACGTGAGAGGTATGCAGCTCTTGCATAAACAGCTTTCCGTAGTGGGAGCGCTGGCCAGATCGGAGGAATATATTTTACCTATGTATATCGGCGATGAACTTGCCAAAGTACATTTGACATTGAAGCAAGGCAGCGAGGATAAGGGGAACGTAGATATTGCGGTAGATTTATCTGAAAATGAACATATAGAAGCCCATTTGCAGATTTCTGACGGAAGGCTTGGCGGATTTTTGGTGGGAAATACACCGGTTGAGGTTAAAAAGCTGCAGGAAGCCGCCGATATATTTATTGATTCCTTGAGAAAGGATTCTCTACAAGGCTATGAAGCAGGCGAGCTCCCTATTGTGAGTAAAGGACAGGCAGCGGCACTTACTAAAGCTTTGCAGTCCACGGATGGAGCAAAAGAGGCAGGAGTGCCGGGCAATATAGAATTATATCAGGCTGCCAAGGTATTTTTACGGGCAGTACAACAGCAGAAAATGAGGTAGCTTATGAGAATTAATTACAATGTATCCGCTATGCTTTCAAACAATGCATTAGCAAATAACGACAACCTTTTGGCTCAGTCTCTGGAGAGACTTTCCTCCGGTTTGAAAATCAACCACGCAAAGGATAATCCTGCTGGGCTTGCCATGGCAAAAAGGATGAATGCGCAGGTCGAGGGAGTTTCCATTGCCGGTCAGAATGCCAGTGACGGTATATCGGTTATTGAAATTGCGGACGGAGCTCTCAGCGAGGTCAGTGATATGCTGCAGCGTATGAACGAGCTGGCGATTAAATCGGCAAATGGTATTATGACTGAGCAGGATAGACAGACTATTCAGGAGGAAATAGCACAGCTTAAAGAAGAGATTACACGTATTTCCGAGACTACGGAGTTCAATGGACAGAAGCTTTTGGACGGTGAATTCGCTTATAAGGGATATTGCAACCGGACGGACATCAAGGTGAATTCCTATTCCGAGGAGGTTCCGGCGAAGACCTATACCATTAAGGAGCTGCCTTTGGCGAAGGAAAATGCCGACGGAACCGGTGATTATATTTTGAACGGAAATATTGAGTTGGGAGACGAATTCCCTGACAAAGAAAATATCACTGCAAGCATTAAGGATAATCTTTTGACACTTAAAAACAGCAGCGGCTTTGAAATGATGCTTGATGTATCCGCAATGGATTTAAATGATGCGGTGTCTGCAGCGCAGCCTCTTACCATTGATGCCACGGGCATTGGCCCTATGCGTTTACAGGTTGGCGCAAATGAAGGTCAGGTTCTGGCTATTGATATTCCTTTTATTTCCTTGCAGAATATGGGAATTGACAGATTGGATGTAAGTACACAGGATGGAGCGCTGGACGGTATTGACCGTATTGACGGAGCAATCAAATATATTTCAAAAGTGAGAGGACGTCTGGGCGCTTGTCAGAATCGTCTGGAATCTACCGTAAACAGCCTGAATATAACCCATGAAAATATGACTGCAGCTTATTCCCGATTGATGGATGTGGATATGGCGGAAGAAATGACTCAGTATACCACCTATCAGGTGCTGACTCAGGCGGGAACATCAATGCTTGCTCAGGCAAATGAAAGACCTTCTCAGGTATTGCAGTTGTTACAGTAGAAAGGGATATAGAATGCTATGACGAAGGAATGTAAGCAGCAGTTTACTCTGCGCATCACTCAGGCGAATTCAACACAAATGGTTGTAATTTTGTATGAAATGCTTCTCTGTTATTTAGACGAGGCGAAAAATGCCTTGGAGTTACAGGATAAGGCAGCTTTTACGGAAGCAGCGCGTAAATCAAGAGGCTGCATTAACGAGCTGTTGCAATCTTTAAATTTAGAGTACGAGCCTGCCCCAAGCCTGCTACAGCTTTATCTGTACTGTATCAGAAAATTGGCTTCTGCCGAGCTGCATAAGCAGGCAGGGGCAATAGAAGAAGTAGTGTGTGTGATAAAGCCTTTGCACGATGCCTATATGCAGATTGCGGATTTAAATCAGGCAGGTCCTGTGATGAATAATTCCCAATCAGTTTACGCAGGCTTAACCTATGGCAGAAATACCTTAACCGAGAACATGACTGACCAAGGCATGAATCGGGGAATGCTGGTATAAGCTTTTAGGCTCTGTTTCGGACTCCAGACTTGCCAAATCGGTTAAATGCTTGTAGCGTTTCTGCAAAGAATTAATTTCATAAATATAGCTGTCAATCAGATCGAATTCCACAGCATTGTCAAAGCCCGCATAAGCAACTTCTAAAGCTTGGCGGGTTTTTTCGATGGATTCCTTTAAGCTCAGAGTGGTAATTTCAGTTTCAATCGGTTGTTTATTCTCGTAGGTTTGTCTGAAAAATATTTTCATATCGGCGTCTCCTTGCATTAGGATTTATTGATAAAAGTATAGGCGGTTGATAAGAAAAATATACCAATTTATCCAAAAGAAAGCAGAATAATTTAAAAATAAAGGACATAGAGTGTACAAAAGTAAAACGAGGTGACTTGTTTTGGGAAATCAAATAGGAATCATTTCTATTGTTGTGGTATGTGTGGTTGTACTTTTAATCGGCGCTATGAGGAAGAGGCTTGAATGGCTGTTAAATTTGGTTATGCGCTGTATTTTAGGAACAGTGGCAATCTATTTTATTAACGGGGCATTGGCCACGCAGGGAATTTCATTGGGGATAGGTATTAATGCCGTGACGGTTTTGACAAGCGGAATTCTAGGAATTCCGGGGCTTATGGTACTTTATGGACTGGGGATTTATTACTTTTTGTAGAATTTTGCCAAAATTCGTTTTTTTAAAATTTAATACTTGAAAAGGAAAAGTTTTGCGAATATAATATGACTACACAATCCGAAACGATTCATTTTAACTTTCTTTAAGGATACATTTCGTATCAATTTTCACGCAGGATTCTATTTTAAGGACAAAGGAGATGGTGAAGTGGCGATATTATGCGCTTTTCTTGTGACGGCATGCTACTATGATTATAGAAGTGGCAGGATTCCTAATTGGTTGGCAGCGTTGTTGCTTGCCATAGGGATTGCCGAGAGCTTTATGGATGGGGGAGTCTTGGCACTGACAGGCTTTTTAATTTCAACGCTGCTTGTAGTGCTGGTCCTATATCCGTTTTTTAAGATTGGATGCTTGGGAGCCGGTGATGTAAAGCTTTTGGGTTTCTGCGCAGGGTATTTTCCTACTGATAAAATCTTACTATTTCTATTTTTTTCTTTGCTAATCGCAGCAATTATTTCATTTATTCACCTATTGAAGGAGCATGATTTCAAAGAGCGTATTTCTTACTTTGGCGGATATGCGCTTGATGTATTAAGGAGTGGGCATTGGAAGCTGTATATAGAGGATGGCGCCGAGAAGAGGAGGTCAGGCATTTGCCTGTCGGGCCCTATCTTATGCAGTGTACTAATGTATTGGGGAGGGATTTATTAAGCGCAATGGATGATTCTATTTTTGTCTTATATGATTCTGAAGATGAGTATGCGCAGCTTATGACAGAGTTTTTGAAAGAACATAAAAATATCCCATGGCAAATTCATACTTATACCAGTGTGGAGAACCTGCTTAAAGAGGAAGCGAGAGAAAAGATAAGTATGTTGGTGGTAGCGGAGTCCGTCTATTCGGAGGAACTGAAAAAGCTGCAGCCTCAGCGTATTGTGGTGCTGAATGAAAGCGGAGTGATCAAGTGGGATAAGATATGTAACATCAACAAATATCAACAGGCGGAAAATGTATTGAGAGAGCTGCTTGAGGTGTATATGGAGATTGCCGCAAAGCAGCTTCCGAGACTTATGAAAAGCAACAGCGCTCAATTTATCGGAATTTATTCTCCCGTGAGGCGGTGTTTGCAAACTTCTTATGCCCTTACTATGGCGCAGCTTTTGGCGGAGGAGCATCGCACGTTATATTTGAATTTTGAACATTATGCGGGAATTACCGAATTACTGCCGGATATGCAGACAAGGGATATGGCGGACTTGCTGTACTTTCTTACGGCACAGCAGGATAAATTCAGACTTCGTATGCAGACCATATTAATGCATAAGGGAAGGCTTGACTATGTTCCGCCTATGAGGGCAGGGCAGAATCTTTTGGCTGTGACGGGAACGGAGTGGCTGCAATTATTGCAAAAAATCGAAGAACTGGGGGAATATGAATTTGTTATTTTGGACTTAAGTGAAAGTATGCAGGGGCTGTTTGATATTTNACNCTTTTGTATAAAAATCTTTANTTNGACGANAGANGACAGGCTTNCACAAAGCAAAATANTNCAATATNAGNANCTTTTACAGCTATATGATTATGANGATGTGATGGAGAAAACCTGCAAATGTGCTCTGCCGCAGATACATAGACTATCCGAGGATTTGGAACAGCTGACCAGAGGTGAGCTGGCGGAATTTGTGAAGAAGCAGATAAAAGATATCTGCAGCNGTGNTAGNNGTGAAGTCCATAAGCNACATAATTTATAGGCNGTGNAATCTATAAGTATCGAAATTGATAAATCTGTNTTTATANAGAAGAATGCGGTATTGATGAGAGGAGGTTTGAATNCTTGNAATATTCAGAATTAAAAAAAGAGCTTCGCCACAGGGTGCAGGAGAGGCTTGATTACGGCAGGGATATGACGGACGAAGAAGTGGAGGAGACCATTGACGAAGTCCTTCTGGAGCTGGAGAAATTGGCAATTTATCCTGTGAAGGTTCGCAGACGATTAAAAAAGGAGTTATTTGATTCTCTGCGCAGACTGGACATTCTTCAAATTTTTGTGGAAGACAGCTCGGTTACGGAGATTATGATTAACGGCAAGGACAATATTTTTGTGGAACGTGATGGCAGGCTTAACAGATTGGAGGTGGGATTTGAGTCCATAGAAAAGCTGCAGGATGTGATTCAACAGATTGTAGCAGGCTGCAATCGTGTGGTAAACGAGGCGTCGCCCATTG
>WFLY01000299.1 GCA_009177215.1 Bacillota bacterium | reverse complement strand
AGGAGAGTGTGGATTAAAGGACTTGGCACATGAGCTTTATCCCATGGTTCACGGGCGGGGGGTATTGAGCTCCTTTGTTATTTTGATAATGGAATATGTGGGTCTCTATGAGAACAGCACTGTCCGCGAGGTGGAAAGGGTTTTGAAAAAGGGCGCTGGACTTTCCAGTATTGAGAAGCGCAAGGGTCAGATTGATTATCTGGTGGAAAAGAAAAAATATGTTGCCGCCCTGCGCGGTTATGATGCACTGCTTGCCCAATGGAAGGACGTGGACGAGAATGCTGGGGAAACGCCGGGCAAGCAGGTACGCGCCGCAATTTTTCATAATAAGGGAGTTGCCTTTACAAGGCTTATGTTATATGAACAGGCGGCGGACAGCTTTTTGCTTGCCTATCAGACGGAGCCGGCAAAGGAGCATTATATGGCGTATTTGGCGTCAAAGAGAATGGAGCTTAACGAGGAAGAATATATTTCCTTTGCCGCCGAGCTTATGGATAGCTATGAAGCTTCCATTGCATTGGAGAAAGAGATGGAAGTATTGGGAAAAAGTTTTACGGAGCAGCCGGAATACCAAAAGCTTTTGCTCCGCAGGGATTGTAGACAGGGAGCTGACAAACAGAAATATTACATCGAGAATGACACTTTGACACAAGTATTGAAAACCGGCTATAGAAGCAGCGTGAGCGAGTAGGAGTACCGAATGAGATTTTGGCGGAAATATTTTAAAAGAAAAATGACAGGGCAAGAAATTGAGGATAATTGGGAATCCATAGTATATGCCAGAGACGAAGTGGATTTTAAAGATGAGGAGCAGAGAAGCCGCTATATTACAAACTGTCTGGAGCAGATTGCGGATGCGTCAAAGGAGATGAATCTGCTTTCCGGTGAATACGCTTTGGTAACGGCATACCTTACCGATACGGAGGAGCTGGAAGCGCTTCCCTCTCAGGAGAAGGAGGAGCTGGAGCTTATTGCCCATAAGCTGAGTGCCTTAGAGCAGGAGAGGCAGCGTTATTACGGTAAAAAGAATCGCATGAGCGATTCGGAATATTACAGGATGCGCAAGCAGGAGAATGAGGTAGAGGAGGGAATTTCTAAAATTAAAGAAGCCGAANANTATGCGGTTCTGATAAAACAGGATTTAGGGCGTCTGGACGGAGAGCGCCATGCCTATGAGTACAGAAGGCAGGAGCTGGAAGAGATGCTTGATAATCTGCGGGGCATGGCAATTATTTTTTTGACGGCATTGGGAATCTGTCTCATAATGCTTTTGATTTTACAATTTGGTTTTAACATGAATACCTACGTCGGATATTTTATTGCAATGCTGGCGGCGGCTCTGGCGATTACTGTGCTGTGTATGAAATATACGGANNCACAAAAAGAGCAGAAAAAGGTAAAAAACGGTATCAACAAACTGATTCAGCTGCAGAACAAGGTCAAGATACGTTATGTAAATAATTCCAATCTGTTAGATTATCTTTGTATAAAATATGAGACGGACAGCTCCGCCAAGCTTCAAAAAAGCTGGGAGAGATATCAGCAGGAAAAAGAGGAGCGCAAGCAGTACGCAGAGGCGGAGGCAAAGACAGACTATTATCAGAAACAGCTGTTGAAACAGCTTTCTCGTTATCGTATCAGTGACCCGGTGCGTTGGATCAATCAGGTGAGCGCCCTTATTGACAAACGAGAGATGGTGGAAATCCGTCATGAACTGATTTTGCGCAGGCAGGCGCTGCGTAAGCAGCTGGATTACAATAACGATGTGGCTGAGACGGCTCGCAGGGAAATTAAGGATGTTGTGGAGAGTTATCCCGATTACGCCCGGGAGATTCTTGATATGATGAGTAAATACGAATAGAAGTAACAGTTTGATAACAGTTCAGCCATGGGGGAATGATTGTACAGTTTGTACTACAGTTTTATCTATAAGTTGACTTTTTTCGCCCCGCATGATACGATAGCACAGTATTAGCGAGTTACCACAATTTCGTGCGCTTTAGCGCACTTGGAATCAGATTAGTAAAGCAAGACACGGTAGGGTGGACTGAATGTGGTATGACACATCAAACGTTTTGGAATGGAGAGGAAAAGTATGAAAAAGATTGTAGCGGTTATGAGTGTTTTGGTTTTGGCTTTAGGTATGCTTACGGGCTGCGGCGGCAAGGAGGAGAAAAAGAACTTTACGGTTGGCTTTGACGCAGAGTTTCCCCCTTATGGCTACCGGGATGACAGCGGCGAATATGTGGGCTTTGACCTTGATCTGGCAGCAGAGGTCTGCGAGAGAAACGGCTGGACTTTAGTAAAGCAGCCTATTGACTGGGACGGTAAGGATTTTGAGTTATCCTCCGGAGCCATTGACTGTATCTGGAACGGATTTACCATGAACGGCAGGGAGGATGCTTACACATGGACGGTTCCCTATGTAGATAACAGTCAGGTTTTTGTAGTGGCTTCCGATGCGGGAATTACAGCGAAGTCCGACCTTGCAGGCAAGGTAGTTGCCGTTCAGAAGGATTCTTCCGCGCTGGCGGCATTGAATGACGAGGAGAATCCTGAGAATATTGCACTGAGGGATTCCTTTGCAGAGCTGATTGAATATGCGGATTACAACACCGCATTTATGGATTTGGAGCAGGGTGCCGTAGAAGCGGTTGCCATTGATATCGGCGTTGCAAAGTATCAGATAGAGCAGCGTGAGGCGGGCGNTTATGTAATGCTTGAGGATACCTTGGCAACCGAGCAGTATGGTGTTGGCTTCCTGCTTGGAAACGAGGAGCTTCGCGATAAGGTACAGGATACTTTGAACAAAATGGCGGAGGACGGCGCTTTCTTAAAGATTGCAGAGAAGTGGGATTTGACAGACAGCGTCTGCCTTGGTAAGTAATTGCCTTTTGCAGGAATTGTTCCTGCAATTATTTTCCATAATATACCAATAAGAGGAATTTATTCGATGAATCTGATGTCTATGTTTGGTCAATTAGCGGAAGGATTTTTGGTGACAGTGGAGATTTTTGTGCTTACGCTGTTGTTTTCCATGCCCCTTGGTATGATTGTGGCATTCGGAAGAATGTCTAAAATAGGGATTATCCGTACTATTGCAAAAATATATATATCTATAATNCGCGGTANGCCGTTNATGCNGCAGATTNTAGTGGTATATTTTGGTCCCTTTTACGCNNTCANNNTNAGTATNGGAAAGGGNTATNGTTTTCNNGCGGTGATCATTGCGTTTGCAATTAATTATGCCGCTTATTTTGCGGAGATTTACCGCTCGGGTATTGAATCCATGCCGATAGGTCAGTATGAGGCGGCGGAAATCCTCGGCTACAGCAAGGTGCAGACCTTTTTTAAAATCATTCTGCCACAGGTATTTAAGCGGGTGATACCGCCTATTACCAATGAGACGATCACTCTGGTAAAGGATACATCCTTAGCGTTTACGATATCCATTGCGGAAATGTTTACTATTGCCAAGCAGATAGGAGCGGCACAGACAAGTATGCTCCCGCTTTTGTCGGCAGGCGTGTTCTATTATGTGTTTAACCTGTTGGTGGCGCTTGTAATGGAGAAGATTGAGAAAAGGCTCAGTTATTATCGCTAGTCAATGCACGAAGGCAGCGTGGAAGGAAAGTATATGGCAGGAAGTAATGTACTCTTGGAAATGAATCATGTGAAAAAGGGTTTTGACGGAACAGGGGTTTTGGAGGATATTTCCCTTAAGGTCAGAGAAGGAGAGGTGGTGTCCCTTATCGGTCCTTCAGGTTCCGGTAAATCCACACTGTTGCGCTGTGCTACCATGCTTGAGAAAATGGACGGAGGAGAGCTTATTTATCTGGGAGAGAAGGCAGCATGGGAGGAGCGGGATAAGAAAGGGAAGCCTGTCTGCGTGTATGCGCCCAAGCCAAAGCTTAAGAGGATTAAAAGGTTCTTTGGTCTGGTGTTCCAGAGCTTTCATCTGTTTCCTCACTATACGGTGTTGAAAAATATTATTGACGCCCCCATACGTGTGGAGAGGGTGAGTAGGCAGGAGGCTTTAGAGCGTGCCAATAAGCTTTTGCTTCAGCTGGGCTTAGAGGATAAGGCTGACGCATACCCATATCAGCTCTCCGGCGGACAGCAGCAGAGGGTGTCCATTGCAAGGGCGCTTGCCTTACGGCCTAAAATTTTGTTTTTTGACGAGCCTACTTCTGCTTTGGATCCGGAGCTGACGGGAGAGGTGCTTAAGGTTATCAGACAGCTGGCAAAGGAGCATATGACTATGATAATCGTAACCCATGAAATGCAGTTTGCCCGTGAGGTTTCGGACAGAATTATTTTTATGGAGCAGGGCGTAGTGGTACAGGAGGGTACGCCGGAGCAGGTTTTTGCAACGGAAAACGCCCGGATCAAGGAGTTTATTGGCAGGCTTAATTCGTAATCATGACAGCTTGACCATGTCATTCATAAACTATAACAAATAACCGGCACAGTATAAGAAATTATATTGTGCCGATTTTTATGGATGATTTAAGGCGAAAATTTGTCATTACTTATGATTGATTTATCACTTTTTGTAAGCTATAATAAAAAATGCATGAATTTGCCGACTGCTTTCGCAGCGGTCGATAAAGTAGAAGAAGAAAAAGCGTATGCTGACAGGCAGCGGAATGGAGGACGCAATGAAGAAATTGGAACAGCTTTACGAAGGCAAAGCAAAGAAGGTATTTTTGACAGATGACCCCGATGTTTTAATTGTGGATTACAAGGATGACGCTACCGCTTTTAACGGTGAGAAAAAGGGAACCATCGTAGGCAAGGGTGTTGTCAATAACAGAATGACCAATCATGTATTTAAGCTTTTGGAAAAGGAAGGTGTTCCTACTCATTTTGTTGAAGAGTTAAGCGATAGGGAGACAGCTGTTAAACGTGTGGAGATTGTGCCTCTTGAGGTTATTATCCGTAATGTGGCGGCAGGAAGCTTTTCTAAGAGACTGGGTGTTCCTGAGGGTACTCCCTTTGAAGAGCCTACCGTAGAGTTTTCTTACAAGAATGATGAGCTGGGCGACCCCCTAATCAACGATTATTTTGCAAGGGCATTGAACCTTGCCACATGGGAAGAAATTGAGACCATTAAGAAATATGCGTTTAAGGTAAACGAGGTATTGAAAGCGTATTTCCTTCAGGCTGATATGAAGCTGATTGATTTTAAGATTGAGTTTGGCCGTTATCATGGGCAGATTATTCTGGCTGACGAGACGTCGCCCGATACCTGCCGTCTGTGGGATGTGCATACCAACGAGAAGCTTGATAAGGATCGTTTCCGTCGTGACCTTGGAAATGTGGAGGAAGCTTACAACGAGGTATTTAAGAGATTAGGTCTTGCATAGTTATATGTAGCAATATAATGAAATGTTGTGGACAAGGGCGTCCAGTTCCCGAGGGAATTGTGCGCCTTGCCGCAGTTTCGTATGGATGTGAATTGGACGATTACCTTTGCCGCAGGAAAGGTACGGTAATCAAGTGTTCGATAATATCTATATACAGACAGAAAACGAAGACAAGCCCAAAGAGGAATGCGGTGTCTTTGGCGCTTATGATTTTGAAGGAGGAGATGTATCCTCCACCATTTATTATGGTCTGCTGGCGCTCCAGCACAGAGGGCAGGAGAGCTGCGGCATTGCGGTCAGTGATACGGGCGGACCAAAGGGTAGGGTTTTGAGCAGTAAGGACATGGGGCTTGTAAATGAAGCTTTTACGCCGGAGAAGCTTAAGAAGCTGAAAGGCGATATCGGAGTGGGGCATGTGCGCTATTCCACCGCCGGCAGCTCCACAAGAGAAAATGCCCAGCCCTTGGTGCTTAATTATGTGAAAGGAACGCTGGGGCTTGCCCATAACGGCAATCTAATCAATACGCCTGAACTGAGAAAAGAGCTGGAGTATACGGGAGCCATTTTTCAGACTACTATCGACTCGGAGATTATCGCTTACTATATTGCCAGAGAACGCCTGAATTCCAAGTCTGTGGAGGAGGCGGTAGGGCGTGCGATGGATAAAATAAGGGGAGCTTATACGCTGATAGTGATGTCTCCAAGAAAACTTATAGGGGCAAGAGACCACTACGGCTTCAGACAGATA
>WFLY01000099.1 GCA_009177215.1 Bacillota bacterium | reverse complement strand
ATTGGTATAAATATAACACGACAAATTATATATCGCAATCAAATGTGACAAAACTTAAGAANAATTTAGAAACGCNTAAGAAATCGTNAGAATAATGTAAAATATGTACAAAAAATAATATTCTTATACTGATATAAGATTATACCGATATAAGATAAAACCACGCCGTAATTTTCGAGATAAAAATTAGAGGAGAAGCCGGAGATGGACAGATATAAAATTTTGGTAGTTGAGGACGATGCTGTGATTGCGTCGGAGATGAAGAAGCATTTGGAAAAGTGGGGATATGAGGTACAGTGTGTGGAGGATTTTGCAAATGTCCTGATACAGTTTGCCTCTTTTTCGCCACAGCTTGTGCTTATGGATATCGGACTGCCTTTTTACAACGGTCATTACTGGTGCGGGCAGATCAGACAGGTTTCACAGGTTCCCATTATTTTTGTATCCTCCGCAGGAGATAATATGAATATTGTCATGGCAGTAAACATGGGAGGAGATGACTTTATTACAAAGCCCTTTGATTTGGAGGTGCTGTCTGCGAAGGTTCAGGCAATGCTGCGAAGAAGCTATGCCTTTCGGGGTCAGACAAGCATTTTGGAGTGTCAGGGCATTATATTGGATTTAGGGAGCGCTTCCCTGAAGGTGGGGGAGGAGAAGCTGGAGCTGACCCGCAACGAATTTAAAATTATGCAGCTATTGTTTGAAAATAGGGGAAGAAATGTGTCCAGAGAGGAAATCATGAAACGGCTTTGGGACAATGATTGTTTTGTGGACGACAATACCCTGACGGTAAATGTGACAAGGCTGAGAAAGAAGCTGGAGGCGGCAGGTGTGGAGCATCTGATACAGACAAAGAAGGGCATGGGATATATGATAGAAGAACGAATGTGATAGGGAGGTGCGCCTTGAAGGAAGGGAAGAACAGAAAAAATGCAGCTTTTGTCTATTGGCTNGAGTATATAAAGGAANAGCGTACGGTGANTATTNTATACATACTGACAGCAATTATTTTTGTGGTGATTGCCTGTTTNTATCATTTAGAAAATATTCCGANAATTGNCTATGNAGTAGTATTGACAGCCTTTTTTTGGCTTGCGGCGGGAATATACCATGGCGGAGTATATGTGGAGAAAAGAAAGAAAATCCGGACAGCGGGAGAATATTTAGAGCATGCGGCTGAGATTTTAACGAAGGAGAAAACAGTAGGGGGATACAATGGGTTGGACATAATATCTGCGGAACGGGCAGGTTCGCTGGAGAACGCATATATTGCAGTGGTGGAGGCACTCTGTGAAAAAGACAGGCACAGGCAGGATTTATGGGAGGAGAAAAACAGGGAGCAGAGCGATTATTATATGATGTGGGCACATCAGATAAAAACGCCTATTTCCGCCATGAAGCTATTGCTGAACGGACAGCCGGGCAGTCAGAAGGAAAATTTTTTGCTGCAGGAGTATGACCTTTACGCCCTGTTGAAGCAGGCGATAAAGAAATATTCCGTTCTTTTTATCAACAGCGGGATTAAGCTTGAGCTTCAAGAAATGCAGGTGAAGATAATTACCGATAACAAATGGTTTGGCTTTTGTGTGGAGCAGATTTTGTCTAACAGTATTAAATATACGGCGCAGGCAAGAAGACTTGCGGGGAGGGAAAAAAGAGAAGGGCTTATATCCCTGTATATGCAGGAGGGAGNACCTTCTACTCTGGTNATCAGCGATAACGGTATCGGTATCACAAAAGNGGATTTNCCCCGCATTTTTGAGAGAGGCTTTACCGGATACAANGGGCNCATGGATAAGAAGGCTACAGGCATAGGGCTGTATTTATGTAAACGCATTTTGGACAGGCTGGAGATTACTATCCGAGTNGAAAGCACAGAGGGAATCGGCACAAGGATTTATATAACGCCTGTGATGAAGAAGACCTTTGCTTATGAATAAAGGTTTTCTGATAAGGAGTCTGACATGAAGAGGGTGANAGATTTAANAAGCTTACAAAATTGTAAGGCTGCATGAAGGAAATGTAAGGCNATTCGATGGCATGACATTTCCTTTTTCCGTATNATGTACTTGATAGAAAACAATTTGCTAAGTAGTGCACTGCATACGGATAGGAGGAAAAAANGGCACTGTTGGAAGTAAAGAATCTGAAAAAGATATATACCACGCGTCTGGGCGGTAACAAGGNGCAAGCGTTGGAAAATGTANATTTCTCTGTGGAGCAGGGAGAATATGTGGCGATTATGGGCGAGNCAGGCTCCGGTAAGACTACGCTTTTGAATATTATGGCATCTTTGGACAAGCCTACGGGCGGGCAGGTGATTCTGGCCGGAAAAAATATGGCGGATATCAGACAGAAGGAAATCTGCGCTTTCCGACGGGATAATCTGGGTTTTGTATTTCAGGATTTTAATCTGCTTGATACGCTTTCCTTAAAAGATAATATTTTTCTGCCGTTGGTTCTTGGGGGGAAGGATTATCAATCTATGGAAGAGCGTCTGCTGCCGCTGGCAAAAAAGCTTGCCATTGAGGAGCTTTTGGAGAAGTATCCTTATGAGGTGTCGGGAGGACAAAAGCAGAGGACGGCAGTGGCGAGAGCACTGATTACAAGACCGCAGATTGTGTTTGCGGATGAACCTACCGGGGCATTGGATTCCAAGGCATCGGACAAGCTGCTGCGCATTTTTGCGGATGTGAATAAGGATGGGCAGACGATTCTCATGGTAACACACAGCATTCAGGCGGCAAGCCGTGCGGGAAGGGTTCTCTTTATCAAGGACGGCACCGTATTTAACCAGATTTACAGGGGAGGTCTGAATGACGAGGAAATGTATCGTAAAATATCGGATACGCTCACTGTGCTGCAGACTGCAAATAAGGAAGAAGGGGCGGTGACGGGAGCATGAAGCGAATGACATTGCTGCCGAAAATGGCATTTACCAATATACGCAATAACGGTTCCACTTATTTTCCGTATATAGGAGCCAGCGTTTTTGCAATCTTCACTTATTTTGTGTTTGACCTGATTCTGTGCAATGACCTTATTGCTACACTGCCCAGAGCTATGTATGCCATGATTCTGGTGCAGATTGGTTTTTGGCTGTTGGGGATTATTCTGGTTCCCTTTTNGTATTATGTAAACANCTTCCTGATTAAGAGANGTANAAAGGAGTTGGGCTTGTATANTATTTTAGGTCTGGAGAAAANGCACATAGGAATTATGNTGTTTTTTGAAAGTATTATGCTCTACGCTTTGGTTGTTCTTTCGGCANTCGGNATGGGGATTTNATTTTNANAATTGATTTTTCTGTTNTTGATNAATTTAGNGAAGCTGCNTGTGGACNCATNCTTTGNNGTAAGGCCTNAAGCAGTCTGGGATACGTTGATTTTTTNTGCCTTTGTGACAATTTTAAATCTGTTGGTAAATTTGTTTCAGGTGGGAAAGGCAAACCCGGTGGAGCTGATGAGCGGTTCCAGAAAGGGAGAGAAGGAGCCAAAGCATATTTGGTTTTGGAGCATCATGGGTGTTCTGTTTATGGGAAGCGGTTACTATATGGCGGTGACGGCAAAGCTGGACTCCCTGATATTTTTGATGTTTTTCGGAGCGGTATTATTTGTAGTTGTGGGAACTTACTATTTATTTACGGCGGGAAGTATCGCGTTATTGCGGACTGTGAAACGAAGAAAAAAAATGTATTATCGTGCCGATAATTTTATTACGGTGTCAGGAATGCTGTACCGCATGAAGAAAAGTGCGGCAAGTCTTTCCAATATTTGTATTTTTGCCACTATGTCCATTATCACGGTCATCTGCACGGTCAGTCTTTGGCTGAGTATAGATTCCATCACGT
>WFLY01000022.1 GCA_009177215.1 Bacillota bacterium | reverse complement strand
CACTGTAAATATAACTATTCTTCAATGCCGCATTATATTAAATAGCAAGACTATCAGAAAAACAATGTGACTACTTTTACGAAAAAAATCAATTTTTGTAGATTTTTATGTTAAAATGTTCTCATAGCTACTGCATGTCCCTTTCTTCTGTCCGGTACTTTGAATACAAGATCCTCTGAGTATGATATAAGCTATGATAACCCGAAAGCATATAACTGACACCCACTCCGATTAAAAAATACAATGCTGCGTCCATCCCAAACAGCTCTAACGCAATAAGCAGCGAAGCAATGGGGCTGTTGGTAACGCCACAGAATACCGCGATCATCCCTACCGCCGCACAGAGCGAGGGTGGCATCCCTAAAAGTCCGCCCATCAGACAGCCGAAGGTCGCCCCCACAAAAAAGGAGGGAACAATCTCACCGCCCTTAAAGCCCGCCCCTAAAGTAATTGCAGTAAAAAGAATCTTTAAAAGAAATGCTTCAGGTCTCACTTCCCCGGACTCCACACAATGCTCAATCACCTGCATACCCGCTCCCATATAATCTGTAGAGCGTACCAGCAAAGTCAGTATAATGATAATCACACCTGCGGCGCCTATACGAAGATAATGATTTGGAATCCATTTTCNNCCTTTTCTTNCCNCAAGATGGAGCACNACGNAANNCNGCANNNTCACCANANNACANAATNTCGCCAAAAGANCTGNCTTNCTACCGGTTACTGCCGTAAACTCCGGAATCTGGGAAATCACCATAGATTCACCGCTTACTCCAAGCACTTTGGCAATTCCCGCCGCAATAAGCGCGGAAAATATGCAGGGCACCAATGCGGAATAATACATTATGCCCACATTTACAACCTCCATGGAGAATACCGCAGCAGCCAAGGGCGTTCCGAAAAGCGCCGAAAAACAGGCACTCATGCCGCACATGATCATAACATGTACATCCGACTTCTTCATACGGAACAGATGACCGAATCCGTTTCCGATACTGCCACCCAGCTGAAGCGCAGCGCCCTCCCTTCCTGCAGAGCCTCCGAACAGGTGGGTCAGAATCGTGCTGATAAAAATCAAGGGTGCCATAGTAATGGACAATTCCTCCTCGGAACGGATTGCCGAAAGAACGCTGTCGGTTCCCTTGTCATTATCACGGCGTGCCAAATGGTATAGAAATACAATAATAAGTCCTGCAAAAGGCAGCCCTATCATAACCCGGGGATTGTCCATTCTGAAATCCGTCACCATCTGCATCGCATAAGAAAAGGCAGTACCTATCAACCCCACCACGATTCCGATANCAGTTGATACGACTACCCACTTTATAAACTGTAAAAACTCAATTGCAAGCTTCTTAAAAAATTGCATCCAACTTTTTATTTTAGACTGTTCCATTCCTTGCTCCCATCTGTGCGCTTTAGCGGATATTTAAAAGCACAAATGCCGTTACCCCTTCTTTTCTTCAGGCCTATGCTGCATTTTGTCCAAAAAAGCCCCTGCATTGACAGCAATGTCATTTTTAAATATTGCAGAGCCGGCAACAATCACATTTGCCCCCGCTTCCAATACCCGCTCCAAATTCTCCAAATTGACGCCGCCGTCCACCTCTATATCAAAGTGTAACCCCTTTTGCTCCATTACATTCCTAAGCCGTGTGACCTTTTCAAGGCAACCGGGAATCAGCTTCTGCCCGCCTGCCCCCGGCTCCACCGTCATCACCAAAACCATATCCACCTTATCCAGATACGGTAAAAGTGTGTCTATAGACGTTTCCGGCTTTATTGTAATACCGGCTTTCTTACCGGTTTTATGAATTTGTGCGATTACTGCCCCGGCATCCTCAGCTGCCTCCAAATGAAAATTAATTATATCGGCTCCGCATCCGGCAATGGTCTCAATATAGCGCTGAGGCTGCTCTATCATAAGATGAACATCCAAAAACAATTCCGTCTCCTTACGAATCGAACGGATTATCGGCATACCGAAGGAAATGGAAGGTACGAAACATCCGTCCATAACATCAATATGTAAATATTGCACTCCTGCCTTTTCTACTTCTCTGATCTGCTCACCCAACTTCNAAAAATCGGCGGCAAGAATCGACGGCGCTAAAATATTCATTNTGTAATCCTCTCAAATNCCCGTTTCAGTTGATTTGTCATTATTATTTTAACAAAATTTACTTCAAATAGCAACTATTGAATAGGGATAAAATNNCNCCNTTGCCTNCCNTANCGNGTATTATCTCCTTNNACTTNTGCCATANGTATATTATANTGGCTTNTATAGTGAAATTCAAAGCGGCATATGCTGCAGAAAGGATTTGTTTATGGACAAAAACACTTTTGCTAAGGTTCCGCCCATGGGGTGGAACAGCTATGATTACTATGATACTACTGTAAACGAAGCACAGGTACGCTTAAACGCCGAATATATGGCAGAGCATCTGAAGGACTTCGGCTGGGAATACATTGTAGTGGATATCCAATGGTATGCCCACAAAGCAGGCTCCATGCGTGATAAACATCAATATATCCCTTTTTCTCGGCTGGAAACGGACGAATACTCAAGGCTGCTGCCCGATCCTGAGCGTTTTCCCTCTTCTGTGGACGGTGCCGGCTTCAAACCCTTAGCTGATTATATCCACAGCTTGGGCTTAAAATTCGGAATTCACATAATGCGGGGCATTCCCCGTATTGCCGCTCACAATCATACTGCCGTTAAGGGGTGCTCAGTCACAGCGGATGAAATTGCAATTCCAAATTCTATCTGCTGGTGGAATCCCGACATGTACGGCGTAACCGATACGGCGGAAGGTCAGGCATATTATGATTCTATTTTTGAATTGTACGCCGAGTGGGGCGTTGACTTTATCAAATGTGACGATATCTGCCGCCTTGACCAGCCCTCGGCACGATATGAAACCGAAATGCTTGCAAAGGCAATCGAAAAAAACGGTCGTCCTATGGTGCTTTCCCTTTCACCGGGACCTGCAAAAATCGATTGGGCATGGCATTATGAAACTTATGCAAATATGTGGCGCATCACGGATGATTTTTGGGATAACTGGAAGCTGTTAAAGGATATGTTCCGCCGCTGTGAAATTTGGCAAAGACATGTATCAGAGGGCTGCTACCCCGATTGCGATATGCTGCCCTTAGGCTATCTGGGAAAGGGCTTTGGAGAGGAGCGCGTGACCCGTTTCACTAAAGAGGAACAGAGGACAATGATGACCATGTGGTGCTTATTCGGCTCACCTCTTATGCTTGGTTGTGAAATGACCAAGCTGGATGACTGGACTCTGTCTCTTCTGACCAACAGGGAGGNGCTCGCCATGTTGACGCCTAAGNGTGTTCCTCATCAGATTTGTCTGGATGACAACNAAGCNATTTGNACTGNATATAACGAANAANNCGNNTNNGCCTATCTTGCGCTGTTTAATGTAAGCGATGATGCCGCCCCTGTTTCCGTTGTCTGGGAAGATTTGCATATGGGCGATGCACCGGACAGACTTACCGAACTTTGGACCGGAGAGTCCGCCTGCGTGGATACTGCCGGAGTGGTGAAGGCTGATTTGCCCGCCCATGGCAGTGTGGTATATAAGTGGTAAATACTTTTAACCCCCCTGCCCTCAGTCTCGAGGCGCAGGGGACTGTTCTATCAACTCCTTGACATCTCTTTTTAACCGCTCCCATGCATCCGGATGCTCCGTGTAGTACAAGGGGCATTTCTTGCCGCCGCAGTCATAATGCCTCAGAATATCCTCTACATCAAGAGAATACGCCTCGGTCAGCCAATTCAGCAATGAAATCAAAGAATCATAGGTCTCCTGTGTAAAGGAACCGTCTTTTGCCAAGTAGCAGCACTCTATAGAAATAGAGTCATAATTTCTGGTCTGCACTGCATAGCCAATCTCGTCCAGCGGCAGGCACTGAATAATTTCACCCTCATAGCCTATGATAAAATGTGCGCTGACGCTGCGGTCATGTGTATCCTTGAGCTGCTCGAAATAGCTACGGTTCTGTGCCGCACTTGTGCCGGGATTTGCAGTATAATGNACAAAAATATTTTCTACCGTTTCCAGCTTATCCCCCGGTCTGGNATATTCATTAGGAGTCAGAAGCTTCTCCTCNCACTGAGGATGCTTATTGTATACTTCCTGACTGAGNCCCTGAATCATTTCTNCCTGCTGCCCTNCNAAANAACCNGCCGNCTGCATCTCTTTGCCCGGCGCTATAGTTCCGTCTATCTGAGGTTCGTCGTAAAGCTTCGACAAAATAGTCACAAACAATGCAACTACACCGGCACAACACAGAAGACCAAATAGAAACCGAAGTCTCTTGATTCGCCTGTTTCGTTTATTTCTCATCTGTGCAATCTGCGTCCGACGGCGTTCGGATGTTGTCCGATATGTAGATGCCTGACGTTTTACCGGTGACTGGGATCCGGACAGAGGCTTACCGCTTACCTGACGCCGTGGTTCTCCCACAACCCGATAACCTTCCTGCGCCATTTGATTATTTATGATTCTCCCGGATGCCTGCACATAATCTATTGTCTGTTGTCTTACGCTCCGCGCCCCCTGTGCCTGTCCATAATTTTCCAGATAAGGATTCCTCCGGTGCTCTCTTGCAGCCCATTCCTGTTGTCTTCTCAAGTTCTTTATTTGTACCCCATTCCTTCTCTGCGGCACTCTCGCATTTGTACTCTGTTCCCTCATAACCCATCCATCTTTCTGTTTTCCTGTAATTCTGTTTACAGTGTAACTCCGAATTGTTTCAAACTATGATATAAAATTATTAAAATTTTCTTAACATTTCCCCTGAATGGTTATCTAAAATAATGATTACTTACAAGAATAAAAAAGCCCCGGCAGCCTGTCGTTCTGACCACTACCGAAGCTTCTCTCATTTACTTTTTACTACAGTTTCCATATCTGCAATTTCAATCAGCAGCTCTTTTTTTACAGAAATTCCNTTNCNNTCTTATNAACACCTGCTGCGTNCAAACCNTANTTCTNAACNAGGGCACCTGCAGAGCCTGACTCACCAAAGATATCCTGCATACCAATCTTCTTTACAGGAGTGGGAAGATTAGCGCTTAAGCAGTCACATACGGCACTTCCCAAGCCACCGATAACGGAGTGTTCCTCAACGGTTACAACCTTGCCGGTTTTCTTTGCACTGTTAATGATAATGTCCTCATCAAGAGGCTTAATCGTACAAATATTGATAACCTCTGCGTCTATTCCGTCTGCCGCAAGCTTCTCTGCCGCTCCCAAAGCAGAATCCACACAAATACCGGTTGCCACGATAGTCACATCCTTACCCTCGCGAACCACGGTACCTTTTCCGATTTCAAATTTGTAATCGGGCTTGTCATTGATAACAGGTACTGCCGCACGTCCAAAACGGATATACACAGGTCCTTCATGCTCCAATGCCGCACGAACGGCTGCCTTTGCCTCTATATCATCGGAGGGGCACATTACAACCATTCCGGGAATGGTTCTCATCAGCGCAAGGTCTTCGTTACACTGATGGGTAGCGCCGTCCTCTCCAACAGTAATACCTGCATGGGTGGCACCGATTTTTACATTTAAATGCGGATAACCAACGGAGTTACGAACCTGCTCATATGCACGACCTGCCGCAAACATAGCGAAGGAGCTTACGAAGGGAATCTTACCCACTAAGGATAAACCTGCTGCTACACCCATCATGTTACACTCTGCAATACCGCAGTCTATATGACGCTCCGGATAAGCCTTCTTGAAGATACCGGTCTTGGTAGCTGCCGCAAGGTCAGCATCCAACACCACTAATTCCGGAAATTCTTCAGCCAATTCCTTCAAGGCGTTACCGTAGCTTTCTCTGGTTGCAATCTTCTTAATCGTGTCATTTACGATTTTGTCTGCCATTATGCTTCACCTGCTTTCTCTAATTCTGCGCCGATTTTATCCAAATCAGCCATTGCCTCAGCATACTGCTCGTCATTAGGAGCCGTACCATGCCATGCAACATTATTCTCCATGAAGGAAACACCCTTGCCCTTTACACTATGTACAACTATACAGGTAGGCATACCCTTAGTTTCTCTTGCTTCCTTAAAAGCAGTACGCAGGGAATCAAAATCATGGGCATCCGCATTGATAACATGGAAGTTAAAAGATTCAAACTTCTTATCAATAGGATAAGGAGAGCAAACCTCATCAATCGGTCCGTCAATCTGCAAGTTATTATTATCCACAATTACACATAAGTTATCCAGCTTACGGAAACCGGCTAACATAGCAGCCTCCCAAACCTGACCTTCCTGAAGCTCGCCATCACCCAGCATTGTATATACACGGAAATCCTGATTATCCAGCTTGCCGCCAAGCGCCATACCTACAGCTGCGGAAATACCCTGCCCCAAAGAGCCTGAGGACATGTCTACACCGGGAATATGAATGCAGGGATGACCCTGAAGATATGAACCCAGCTTTCGGAGTGTTTTTAAATCCTCAACAGGGAAATATCCTCTGTTTGCCATAGCTGAATACAGACCGGGAGCGGTGTGACCCTTAGATAATACAAAACGGTCTCTGGTTTCCATATCAGGATTCTTGGGGTCTATGTTCATTTCTTCAAAATAAAGAAAAGTAAACACGTCTGCCGCAGAAAGGGAACCACCCGGATGTCCTGCCTTTGCACTGTGAACTGCCGTTACAATGCCTTTGCGAACTTCATTCGCGTGTTTTTGCAGTTCTAAATTGTTCATCGTTTCCTCCATTCTGCCGTAAGCTTACATACGGCTATCGCTTTTATGCCTTATTTATTTATACTAGCATAAAACCTTTGTCTCGTCCAGTAACTGACTGTAGAAATTACTTGCGTTTTTTTGTTCAAAAAAACGAGTAGAATATTTCAAAGAAAAATAAGTATTTTACTTTACAGGAATGCCGAACCTGCAAGAATCCTTGCATATTCGGCATTTTTTTAATTTTGCCCATAGTAAGCGTCGGCACCGTGCTTGCGATAATAATGTTTGTCCTGCAATTCCTGAGGAGCCGGCTGTATTCTGGGGTTGATAGTCTCGGCACGGTATGCCATCTTGGCAACCTCTTCCAACACCACTGCATTATGTACAGCCTCCGCCGCGTCCTTTCCCCATGCAAAGGGACCGTGATTTTTGCAGAGTACGGCAGGAACAGCCATAGGGTCTTTCTCCATACGTTTGAACTCATTTACAATCAAATGACCCGTATTCTCCTCATAAGCATCTGCAATCTCTTCCTCTGTCAACACTCTGAGACATGGAACCTCACCGTAAATATAATCCGCATGAGTGGTTCCGTAGCATGGAATGCTGCGTCCTGCCTGTGCCCAGCTTGTGGCGTAAGAGGAATGGGTATGTACTACGCCGCCGATTTCAGGAAACGCTTTGTACAGCTCCAAATGAGTGGGAGTGTCAGAGGAGGGCTTATATTTTCCCTCCACCTTATTGCCGTTTAAATCCATAACCACCATATCTTCCGGCGCCAATTTATCATAGTCCACACCACTGGGCTTGATTACAAACAAACCGCTCTCTCTGTCAATGGCGCTGACATTTCCCCAAGTAAAGGTCACAAGCCCAAACTTGGGCAAATCCATATTTGCTTCATATACCTGTTGTTTTAATTTATCTAGCATATTAATCCTCAATTCTACGCTGCTTTTAACGGCTCGGCTTGCCAAGACAATGAGCATGGGCAACTTTGTGTCAAGCAGCGCACAGACACAAAGTGCGATGTGAAAATCGCCGTCCGGCTATTCATATAATACTCGCCTCTGTCATCATAGCATATTTGTAGCGCTTCACACCTTTAAATTTTCGTGTTACCAAGGCGAAATGTTATCGCAGCCCCTCTACCGCTGCCTTTTCTGCGGGAAGAGTCTGTACATATTTCTTCACAAAGCTGTCAAAGCCGGCGATGTCCTCCGCCTTAGGTTCAATGGTAGTTCCGGTCTGTTCCGCAAAAATCTTGTTGTTCAGATAATCGGACAGGCTTTCCCCTCCTTCCTTCTCCTGCATATATGCGGCAAGAATGGCGATACCCCATGCTCCGCCCTCGCTTGCGGTATCCATTACGGTGACGGGAGCGCCCAAAGCCGCCGCAAGAATCTGCTGCCCTACCACGGGAGTTTTGAAAAGGCCGCCGTGACCCATAAGAGAATCCACCTTCACCTTTTCCTCCTTCAAAAGAATATCGTTGCCCACCTTCAAGGTAGCAAGTGCACTGTAAAGATGACTTCTCATAAAATTAGCGAGATTGAACTTAGCATCGGGAGTGCGGACAAACATAGGTCTGCCCTCGTTCAAGCCTGTTACAGGTTCTCCTGAGAAATAGTTGTAAGCAAGCAGCCCTCCGCAGTCCGTATCAGCCTCCAAAGCCTTTCGGTAAAGAGTGCCGTATAAATCGTTTTTATCTATTGTCATGCCAAAGGTATCCGCAAACTCGGCAAACAAATTTACCCATGCATTCAAATCAGAAGTACAGTTGTTGCAATGCACCATAGCCACAGGCATACCGTCAGGAGTAGTAACCATGTCAATCTCCTCATGAACCTTTGACATTGCCTCCTCAAGAACCACCATGGAGAATACCGAGGTTCCTGCCGACACATTACCTGTACGCACCGCTACACTGTTGGTTGCCACCATGCCCGTTCCTGCGTCACCCTCGGGAGGACACATAGGACAACCGGATTTAAGGGTTCCTGTCACATCCAGAAGCTTTGCCCCCTCGTCAGTCAGCACGCCCGCCTTTTCGCCTGCATTAAGCACTTTGGGCAAAATATCCTTTAACTTCCAAGAAAAATCTTTATCCGCTATCAACTCATCAAATTGTGCCAGCATTTTGGTATCATAATCACCGGTCTTGGAATCAATGGGAAACATGCCGGATGCCTCTCCCACACCAAGCACCTTTTCACCTGTAAGCTTCCAGTGTATGTAGCCGGCAAGAGTGGTAAAGAATGCAATGTTCTTTACATGCTCCTCACCGCTCAAAATTGCCTGATAAAGATGTGCAATACTCCAGCGCTGGGGAATATTAAAGTTAAAAACAGGCACCAGCTTTTTACATGCCTCCTCGGTCATGGTATTGCGCCAGGTACGGAAAGGAACCAAGAGTTCTCCCTGCTCATCAAAGGGCATATATCCATGCATCATACCACTAAAACCGATTGCACCGATGCTAGTCAGGACAATATCGTACTTTTCCTTCACATCCTTAGCAAGACTCTTGTAACAATCCTGCAGTCCGCCCCAAATATCCTCCAGACTGTAGGTCCAGATATTATTTTGCAGACGGTTCTCCCAGTCATGGGTTCCCATGGCAATGGGGGTATGATTTTCATCTACCAAAACNGCCTTGATACGGGTGNAACCAANCTCGATTCCAANCGCTGTCCTACCGAACTGAATACTGTTTTTCACTNCTTCNCTCATTTTTCNTCNTTNCTGTTNAACCCGCCTCGCTATATGNGTGTCAAACTAAAAAATTATTTATAATTTTATAAAATTATCTCATAGAAATCGGGTAATTTATAATACAGATTTGGTTGGCAATTTGCCTATAATTAAGTATAATAATCCCTTTGAAACATGTCAACTCAAATTCTCATGCAAGCATGGAATTTGAGCTTCAACAGGCTGACGTGTGAACTGTAACAACACATATCCCTTATCATACTTCCGCCTTTGACATCATATGATAAAGCAACATAAATTGATTCGCAAGGTTCTGATAGCCATTGAAAAAACATACCCGCTTTACTGCCAAACAAATACTTTTTGCCAGCGTCTTTCTTATTGTATTCATGGGAATTACAATCTTCCTGTTCACCTACAGGCGAGATGAAAAGCGCTTTACACATATCAGCGCCCAACTGTTTTCGGAGGAAATGTGCGCAAATACCCTAAGCATGCACTATACTCTTGCACATCCGGAGGATTTCGGCATTCATGGCTACCGCCCCACCCTCCCTGCCTACAGCAGGCAAGGGAGTATTGCAAGTCAGACCGCCACCGAAAATATACTCGCTTCCCTTAAATCCATAAATCCCGAAAAGCTTTCTAAATCAGACCGCTATACCTATAAGCTGCTGACCCGCTCGCTGGAAAATACTATGGAGCTAAACCGTTTTGACTATTTTAACGAACCCTTATCCCCCTCTTCGGGGATGCAGTCGCAACTGCCTATTCTGCTTGCCGAGTATACTTTTCGCAACAAAAAAGATGTAAAAGATTATCTCTCATTATTGGACCAGACAGACGAATATTTTGCTTCCCTCCTTGTATACGAACAGGAAAAGGCTGCCGAGGGGCTGCTCATGCCGGCCTCCTGTCTTGAAAAAGTAAAAAACCAATGTGACACCATTGTCACAAAAGAAGAACTGGAAAAGGGCACTCATTTTTTNCACAGACTACCTTTTGTGNAAGACTTCANANTCTATACGANNANGGAGAAANNACAAAAGAGGAAGCANTGGAATTTATAGCTTTGAACAACCGCCTGTTGAAAACGGTACTTCTGCCTGCCTATGAAGCGCTGGCTGACGGGCTTTTCGTGCTGGAGGACGACTCTATTCCTCTGCAGGGTCTTGCCGCCAAACCTCAGGGTGCCGAATATTACAAATACCTTCTGGTTGCAGAAACCGGATCCTACCGTTCCCTTCAGGATATTGTCGCTTTATTGTCCGCACAGATGAAAGAAAGCTATCTGGCAATACATACACTTGCCGCCGAATATCCCGAGTGCGCCGAGCGTCTGACTACTGAGGACTATACTCTCCTCCCCTATAAAGATGCCGCCACTATGATCACCGATGTACAGAATCGCATGAAGGAGGATTNTCCAAAGCTAAATGNCGGAAATCGGCATACTCCCAACGTGGAAATAAAAACCGTCTCTCCCAGCCTTGAGGATTATTGCGCTCCCGCNTTTTATCTAACCACACCCATTGACGATACCGACAATAATGTCATTTATATTAACCNNAAAAGCTCACCCAACGGTTTAGAGCTTTATACCACCCTTGCTCATGAGGGCTATCCCGGACATCTCTATCAAAATGTATATAATAACCGTCGTCTTTTGGACAGCGGTGAAAATAGGCTTCGCGCGCTTTTGTGGTACGGCGGCTACATGGAGGGCTGGGCCCTTTATGTGGAATTTATCTCATTTGACTACGCATCCAACCTGATGATTGAGNAAANCCGCCCTCAGGATGCTGTCTGTATACAATTAGAAAAGCATAACCGCAGTTTACAGTTATGCCTTTATTCCTTATTAGATGTTATGATTCATTACGAAAACGCATCCTATGAGCAGGTGGCAAAAATACTGGAATCCTTCGGCATCGAAAATGCCTCCTCGGCAAGCGCCATCTACACCTATATTGCAGAGAATCCCTGCAATTACTTAAAGTACTATTTAAGTTATCTTGAAATATTAGAACTGAAAAAAGAAGCCGCAGATTTATGGGGCAGCTATTATTCCGATTATGATTTCCACACCTTTTATCTGGACTGTGGGCCTTCAGACTTTACCACCCTGCGGGAGGCTCTTCTGACGGCTACCCCTGCATCTTATCAGCAGTCCGGAAAAATTGATTGAGNTTGCGGAGCGCTCTCTCCAAAACCTCCTGTTCTTCNTCAGATAAGCCTTCCACTATAGANGCTATCATTGCCTGATGAAAACGTTGATGCTGTNCAAATGCCTTCCGCCCTTTGGCAGTTAAAGAAATCAGCACTACCCTCCGGTCCTCCTCACTGCGGGTACGTTTCACATAACCCTTCTTCACAAGCCCGTTTACGGAAATAGTCAGCGTGCCTGTAGTGACCGAAAGCGCCTTTGCCACAGATGTCATGTTTTTAGCTTCCCTTACATCTATCGCTTCTATTACATGCATATCATTCACGGTCAATTCCTGATACTCACCCGTCTTAATGGCATGCTCTTCAATTGTGGTAATATCACGAAACAGCTTTACCAGCACTTCGTTTAGGGTTGACCNGATANCCACTCCTACTCCTCCATCATTGTTTCCAAATATCCTCTGTCCCATANTAANATTTTAAGCCGCTTAGCCGCCTCTACCGCCGGTGCGGTAAAATATTGGTTCGTCATCACGACTCCTACCATTCTGTCGTAATAATCCCTTCCGGCATACGCCTCCTGCACCGCCTTGACACCTACCGGGGTTCCATAACACTTACATTGAATGGCATAGGTCACGCCGTCCTTCTCCGCCAGAATATCAATACCATAATCGCCGCTGCCTTTTGTAACTTCTACCTCTAAAAATCCATGCCCGCCAAGCAGCTCTGCACAAAAATATTCAAAATCATGCCCTTCCATCAGGTCAATGTCATCATGTACCGCAGTTCTTCTCTTTATCCGCACAGCAATATGTATACCGGCGAAAACCGACATTATTATCACAATTATTATTATCAAGATTGGTAAATAATTATTCATTCTGTTATTGTATCACAAAACTTCTTCCTTTTTCTACTAAAAATGTCTCTTTTTCTCTATGCAATTATTGCCCAGTTCCTATTGCTAATTAAATTATATTATGATATTATTAAGTTAAATGAAAACTGTTTATATTGCCCCATTTTATTGTCAAAAATTGTACATATTGCATATAATCCAACAAAATTTGCATAGCTCATATTGCCTCTCTTCTTCATTATTACAATTATTACAGTGGAGACAGTGAAATTTAGAAAGGATGATTTCTCAAATGAATCCCAAGGAAATTTTTGAGTTGACTACCGAACAGAAACAACATTATACGGTTCAACCGGATATGATCCCCGAATATGAGCGTTCTCTGGAAGGTGATTTAGAGACATCCAAATATTTGAAGGGTCTTTCCCTGCGTTTTTGGTACAATACGCAATATTCTAATTTCTCTCCTCACTGGCATACTGCGCTGGAAATCATTATGCCTCTGGAGGAAGGCTACACTGTCATCGTGCAACAACAACAATATGATTTGCAGGAGGGGGACATTTTTGTAATTCCCGCTGGCAATGTCCATGCGCTTCGCTGTCCGTCCTCAGGCTCCCGGTTCGTTTTCCTCCTTGAGCTTGACTTCTTTTCACAACTTACCGGCTTTAACTATATTCTTTCCCTGATAAGCCAGCCCATACATATCACCAATGATAAAAATCCCGGATTCTATGAGGATGAGGCAAGACTTATGATGCAGCTTGCCGAGCATTATTGGGGCAACAGTATCACAAAGGAAATGAATATCTATTCCTGCCTGCTCAGCTTTTTTTCTAAAATCGGAGAAAACACAATGAATACCGTCACCCCCACACTGACGACTCCCTCCAAGGCAGGCTCGCTGGTAAACCGTCTTTCCATGGTGCTGGATTATCTGGACACCCACTACTCCGAAAATATTACCTTGGAAGAGGCTGCTTCTATTGCCTGCTTTTCCAAATTTTACTTTACAAGACTGTTTAAGCAATATACGAATCAGACCTTTTATGACTATTTGAGTGCTAAGCGAATCAAGGCGGCAGAACAGATGTTGATTATACCAAATTTGCCGATTACCGAGATTTCCTTGAAATCCGGTTTTTCCAGCCTGTCCTCCTTCAACCGCACCTTTAAGCGGTTAAAGGGCTGTTCTCCTTCGGAATACCGCACCTTGTATACTATCAGCAACAATGAAAACCTTTTCCTTCGTGAAAACCCGATGGTTGACAAAAACGAATAAGTGTCCTATAGTACTTGCAGCCGCAGCATAAGCGCTGCCGGAATAGAGGAGCCTTATGGAACAGTTATTTTTTAGTTTGAATGCCACCATACCTGTCTTTTTGGTTATGGTGCTTGGATATGTATTAAAAAATCTCCACGTAGTAGACGAACCCTTTGTAAAAACCTTAAATTCTTTTAATTACAAATTCACCCTGCCGGTACTTTTGTTCCGCGACATTGCGGAATCTGATTTTTACAGTGCATGGGATACCAAATATGTACTATATTGCTTTCTGGTAACACTATTAAGCATTATCGTCATCTGGTGTTTCACCGGACTTTTCTATCAAAACAAAGCGCAGCTGGGAGAACTGATTCAGGGCTCCTACAGGAGCAGCGCCGCCGTTCTGGGAATTGCCTTCATTCAAAACATTTACGGTACCTCAGGCATGGCTCCGCTTATGATTATCGGCACCGTTCCCCTTTACAATATTGCCGCCGTTCTGATATTGTCCTTTACAGGTCCAAACGCCCGCGGCTTCAATAAATCTTCCCTGAAATCCTCTGTTAGGGGAATACTCACCAACCCCATTATTATCGGTATTTTGCTGGGAATGCTTGTATCCGTCTGCAAAATATCCTTTCCCGTCATTGCCACCAAGACCATCAACAATGTATCCGTTCTTGCAACCCCTCTTGCCCTGATTGGTCTGGGCGCCGGGTTTGAAGGCAGAAAGGCTTTGAAGCAGCTTGCCCCCACCGCCTTTGCTTCCTTTATCAAATTGGTGGCGCTTCCTTGTATTTTTCTTCCCTTAGCTGTCTTTATGGGCTTTTCGGGCGAAAAACTGGTGGCTATTCTGATTATGCTGGGTTCCCCCACCACTGTGAGCTGCTATATTATGGCAAAAAACATGGGGCACGAAGGTACGCTGACTTCCAGTGTTGTAGTTGCCACCACCTTTCTAAGCTCCATAACTCTCACCGTTTATCTGTTCATTCTAAGAAGCATGAGGCTCATATAAATTTTTCTGCTACATGCTTCCTGTCCGTTTGGCAATAGCAATTATGAAACAGTAGTCATAATTGCCCGTGTAAGCATATCCCCTGGCACTCTGCTCGCCAGAATCAAATCCTCAATTTTATCGTATCATCCACCCTGCCAGTATTACACTTGCAATGGTTCCCGCCAAGGTTGCCAATAAAGCCCCCGCCAGCGTGTATCTGGTTTTTGTAACCTTTGCCGCCAAAAAATAAACACTCATAGTGTAAAAAACCGTTTCCGTGCAGCTCATCAAAACAGATGTTACCATTCCCACATAAGAATCCGGTCCGTTTATCTTGAAAATATCAAGCACCAAACCCGTTGCCGCCGAAGACGAAAACAGCTTAACAATTAAAAGCGGAAGTATCTGCGAGGGCAGCCCTATTGCCTCCGTGGCAGGTGTAAGCCACATACCCAAGAATTCAAAAAATCCTGATGCTCGCAAAACTCCTACTCCCACCATCAGTCCAATTAGTGTGGGCATAATATCTACCACCACTTTGAGACCATCCTTTGCTCCCTTCAAAAAAGTCTCATAAGTTTTCACACCCGATACCATTCCATATCCCACCACCAAGAAAATAACCATCGGAATGATTATATCCGACATTCGTGTCAAAATAGTCATTGTCAATCTCCAATGTAACAAAGCTCTTACTTTTACATTATGATTGTCTTGTATGTAAAATGACACACCAACGGAGTATTCTCAGATTGCCCAAGCTTAACATTTTCCTACAATTTCATTTTTTGTGTCATTGCCTATCCTTAATATTGCAGCATGTCACCGCCAGCGTGCTGATAAAGGTCACAGTGATTACTGGGATGATGATGTGCACGGGGCTTGCTTCTCATTTATCCCTTTTCATGCAAATAAATGAAGGTACAAAATAATATTGAAACAAAAGAAGCAGGAACCTCCCCGACCAAAGTTTGGTTTCCTGCCTCAGCTCTTAACACTATCTGTCCTTGTTTCTTCGATTATACCTGCTGTTCGGCTTTTTTTTAAGTATTATCAAAGCCATCACCGCGATAACAACAACCACGATGACCGCAATGACCACTATCACAATAAATACATCAACCCCTTTGGCAACGTTGCCCTCACTGGTCGTCTCATTTTCCTGCTGATGACTCTCTCCTGTCAGGGAACCCTCCCCCGAACTGCCGCCATTTTCTCCGATTTCCACTGGAGCCGGTGTTCCGGTAGCTTCAGGCGTTATAGTTGTCACTGGCACGGGATCCGGAGACGGGGTTGCTGTCTGAGCAGTGCCGGGCTTCGGTGTCTGAACCACTGTAGGTCGCCCCGTCTGAGATGGCGCCTGAGTGGGCTCCACCGTTTGAGGCGGCGCTTGAGTGGGCTCTGCCGTTTGAGTGGGTCCTGCCGTTTGAGACGGCGCCTGAGTGGGCTCTGCCGTCTGAGGCGGCGCCTGAGTGGGCTCTGCCGTCTGAGGCGGCGNCTGAGTTGATTGGGACGGTTGAGTGGACGGACCAATATGCACCACATCCGGAATATCAATCTCCTGCATGGTCTTTGTCTCTGTGCCGTACACATACTGAAGGGAATCCTCTACCACGCTGACCTGAGCGGATGCCTCCTTGCCGACCGCATCCAGAACAATGACCTTGCCAATGGTCAATGCATCCGTTCCCTCCGCAAACAGGGCTTCCGTTCCCGCCAAATATATATTTAACCTATTTGCATTTTCGTCATAGCGAAAGTCTTGGACTTTCGCCTTACTCTCTTCGAACAGGAACTCCACTCTGACCGCATCTGCTGATTCCACCAACAGGCTGAAGCCGAGGGAAGATATGCCTTCCTTCGCCGCATGTTGGGNAACCACAGTCACAGTTCCCTTTTCATCCAGCCGCAGCCCGTCGTTACCTGCCGCCCGTGCCCGCATGNGCATCAAGGNGGCAATTATTAAAATGGATACAAATACTNTGCNTAGATATTTTCTCATTGTCTATCNTCTTACATCCGGATNGCCTGACAGACGCCAGACCCCTATGGTTTAAGTCATTTTNTTATTTGCCCAACTCAATGTTCGGCAGAGTCGCCGGCATAGCCTCGAACAGGGAATCACTTACAAGCCTCTGCCCTTCGTTTGTCTGAGCATCATTGACACGATAGAGTTCTGCCCTCACCTGAGTAATCCCTGTCAAATCCATCTGCTGTCCGGGTTCTATCCAGTAAATCCATGTACCGTTCCACACATTCCTGATATCGCCCTCCACCGGCACATCCGCCAGCAGAATCTGCTGTGCTTTCAACTCTCCTGCGTCGTTGACGCCTCCCACAATATTGCCGCTCTGATCATAAAGTATCAGTACATTATAGGCCGGATTGCCTTTGATAGTACCGCCAAAGACAATTGAGCCTTCGGGGATTACATCCGTCTCTTTGTCACCGTATTTATATGCTGCGGAGAGTCTTCCAATCACTGCAGTTCCGTCGTCTGCATGCCTGAAGTCCACATTATCTCCGGTCACCCCGAGCAAATCCAGCTCCGCAATGGAAAGCCTGCTGCCGTCTGAGGCTTTCAGCACCAATTTTACGGCAGTTGCCTCATAGGTGCTAACATATTCCTGAGCCTCATTTGAGAAATAAATAGTGCCTGAGTTGGACGCGGGCGCCCCGAGGCTTCCTTCCGCCACTTTCGACCATGTGTCGCCGGACCTTATCAAAACCTCATAGCCCATATCGGAAGCTCCGTCTATGGCAGTGTATTTCATTCCGGTCACCGTGAGGGTCTTGTTGAATTCCATGACAATCTCTACATCACCGCCCGCAACTGCCGTATATACGGTTCCCGTATCATTGTCAATCATCTTGCCCGCCGGATTCTCCACCTGTGGTTCACAGGGTGAGCCGTCCGTGCTCTCGCCCTGAGTCTGCCCGGTAGTCGTCAGGTTCTGCGTACTAATCGTCCAGAATGACTTATCCAGACTTCCGTCATCCCCTATCTTGATGGGATTTAATATCTTCACTGCCGAGCGATTTAAATATTTGTCAATAACCGTAATCTCATACCAGACTACCCGGTTGTTGATGTAAACCGTATCGCTGAAGGAATCACCTGTGGTAAAACCTACCGGCTCTTTCACTGTGACACCACCGGACGTCATACATCTCACAATCTCGTACCCCAGCACATCCGCCTCAGGAATGCCCTTGAAGCCAAGCGAAATATCCACCTGATTGGGTCTTCCCGAATGGACACTTGCCGTCACGCCATCACCCACGGCATCCACCGTGTTGTTCAGCGAACTTACGCCACCCTGCAAACTGTACACTCTCGCGTCATCATTCACATAATAGATAGCTCTGGTCTCCTCCGGAAATTGCCCGGCGTAGCTGCAGGTCTCCGCATTCGGAGTCATTCCCCAACGCTCAAAGAACTCCAAAATATTTTTCTCTGCCGCTGCACAGGACAAGCGCATGATATCCTGATCCCGATCCCCTGCCAGCGTCAGCGCTATGCCGTCTGGCGCAGGCGCCTTTGCCGTGCTTCTGGCATAAGTGTCCACCCTCGCAAAGAACAGGTTGCTAGTCTGTGCCGTATAATCCGAGTATGTCTTATAATTGTACCCTCTGTCATATGCCAGATGTAATTGCCAGTACATGCCCAGCTGCGTAAACACATTGGATGCCATTCCCCTTGCGCCTGAAGTGACCTTTTTATACACATTATCGTATTGAAAGCGTACGCTGCTGTTGTCGTCCTTCGCCTGAGCCAGCACTGCAAAATAGTTGTTCGTAATCTCTGCAATGGCATAAGCACCCTGATTGATGCAATGCCCAATCTCGTGCGCAATGCCCCAGCCAAAATAAGCCCCGCTCACATACCTGCCCTCGCTGTCAGCTGTCACCGACGTTGCGTTCATCATCCCGGGCGCAGATCCCCATTCGATGCCGATGTGATTGCCCGAAGCGTACATAAACGCGCCTGAGAACATTCTCTGGTAACGTATATTCAAATGTCCTTTAGGAATCTGATCCAGCGCGTCCGGCGCATTGGCATTCAATCCCTTGTGCTGGTAGAACAGATACATCATGTCCTCCATTGCCTTCATGGAGTTCAATATAGTCTGTGCTTTCTGCTCGGCAGTTCCGCCTCCGGCGCCGCTCAGAATCTGCTTTGCCGGCAGGGAGAGCATCATGGTATCCAACAGGATATCGGACGCCCCTAGAATACAGTCTTGTTCGCTATAGGCATAATTCACCTGACTGTTCTGAGAGTTTTCGTGAACCTCCCCGTGCAGTGCCTCCATCCGGCTCACATATGTCTCAAGTTCCTGTACATAAGCTTTCGCTCTGTTCAATCTCTCTTCCTGATCTGTCACCTGATACAAATCCAGTCTGGGAACCTGCACGCCGCCGCTGACGCGAACCGCATACTCACCGCTCTCGCCGCTGCCCGTATACTGGACATACAGGGCGCCGCCGGACTCAATACCGGTGGTGCTTCCAATCTTGGGAACTGTAATCTTGTTGGCTCCTACCTTGAGCGTTGCCACCACCGTGCTCACGCCTCCAGCCTCTGAATGATACTGCGAAGTCACCAGCTGAAGTTCCGTTCCCTCGCCGGTCTTTTTGCTGCTGTGACCCACATAGACCATAATCTCTTCCTTAGCAGCGGCAGTAATGCCAAGGGGCTGCCATGCGTTCAAACCGCCAAAGCCTCTGCCCACGTCCTTGGTGGTAATCCCGTTGTAGATTCTCACTGAGGCATTGAGCCCTGAATCGTTCAGGATAGCCTCCGCCGTCTGCAACTCTCGCTCCAGCAGCTCCCGGTCAGGGTGATACTCACCGTTCACCTCATCCACGGTATTAATCCTGACGCGCAGCGCATCTATCGTCGCCTGCGTCACATCCGACCTCAATACCGTGTGCAGGTCATCCGCATACAGCGACATGATTTCCTCCATCAAAGTATCGTAGTAATAAAAATACACCTCGGAGATTGTGACGGTTCCCGATGCCGAATAGCGTGCAATGCCGAATTGAATCTTTTTGGCTTCGACAGCTTGAGGAAGCTTTATCACATAATATATCCTGCCGTCTGCATCACTCTTTCTTCGCAAGGATACGCCTGTAGCATCCGTCTGGGTGCCGTTCTCGTCCCAATACCGCACTTTTGCGTAAAAATATCCTGTATCCTGACTCGTCGCATCGTGGAACGCAATCGTGTCCAATTTATATGTCTGATCAAACTCATATGTGACGCCATGATTGGCCCTCATAGTGTTGAATCCGCCTGTATCCCAGGTATTGGCATAGAAATAGGATGTCGCATCATGGTCAACCGTTCCCCAAGCAGTGCCCGACTGGGTATCCAGAGGGCTGTTCTGCATGGTTGCTCCCGTTGTCGCGCTGACGATATGCTCGCCGGCTTTCCCTTTTTCACCTACATTGATTAAATTGTACTTTGGCATAACCGCAGGATTGCTATCCGTGGTCGTAGCCGCCGCAGACAGGGAAGGACCGCTCTCGCCGAACTCGTTGACACCTGTCACATATACCGTATACTCTGTCAGATCCTTTAGCCCCGCTATGGTGTAATTGTTTTCCGTGATTCCCTCAATCTTCTGATACTCACCAACTCTGCCCTCTCTATAATACAGATTGTACGACAACGTGTCCTTCATGTTCTTCCAAGATACCAGAATGCTCTGATATTTTCCCGTGGCAGCTACATTATCCGGCTTATCCGGCTTACCGTTTGGCTTGGGCACTGCCGTCACCTCGTTGCCATACCCGCTGCGCCACGTGCCATTGACAGACTGCACACTAATCCGGTACTCCAGATAATTGGTCAACTCCTTGCCGCCAAATGATGTAACATCAAAAGCATTGCGGGCAACCGACACGGTCTCCTGACTGTCCCCCTGCTTAATCAGCACTTCATAGCCTGTCACATTGACACAGGGATCCCATACCAGACTGATAATCTTGTTGCCCTCAACCGCTGTCAGATTCATCGGAATATCCATCTCAGGCTGTGGTATCCTCTCTCCCATCCCATTGACAAACTCGACTTTGGATATCTCGGCAAGGTTATTGTTATTCCTCATTCCTGTGATAGTCAGCGTCACCTTTTTCACTGCGACCTGAGTTCCCAGATACAGACGGATATTACCGTAGCTGTCGCGCTCGGTTCTGATTGCAGAGTCCTCCAGAAGATAGTGGATCCCGTCGTCCACGGGAATTTCCTTTCTCTGCTCCGCCCCGGTCTCGTCGATGTAGGCAATCGTGATAACCCCGCTCTTGATGGGATTGTCACCGCCCGTCTCAATTATGATTCCATCGGTCATAGTCACATCGCTCGCATCGGCGAAGTAAAAATCCAGTGAAACAGGCGTATCTTCAGAAATGGAAGCCGTACTCCCGTCAGACTCCTGCGCCGTCAAAGTGACATTCCCTCTGTTCTCCAAAAGCCCCTGCAAATCCCCGTCCACTTTCGTATTCAGTCCCTGCACGGGTTTTATTGCCTCCGCAGGAACGAAGCGCTCCACTCCCGCCAGAGTATCCCTTGTCTCATNATATCCCTTTGCAAAGNACTCCANATCGGCGAGATCCNCCACTCCGNCGNCGTTTAAATCTGCATTCAGACTGGCATCTGCACTCGTTGCCCTGCCGTCAATGGCATCTACCAACATCGTCCTGTCGCGGGAGTCTGTGCTGCCGTCCCCATTGACATCCCCAATCAACAAAACACCTGAATGCATCACCCCTGCGACGTAGTTAATCCCACTTAGGAACCCCGTCATCAGCTTGACGGCACATGCATTGCCCTCCACGGAAATTGTCTGGTAATATGTAGCAAACCCTTTCGCCGTCACCTTAAGAAAATATTGTCCCTTAGACAGACGGTTAAAGCTGACCCTGCTCTGTTTTGCAGTGTCTCCACCCAGAACAATCTCCTCCGTCATAGTCCGGCTCTCTGGATCCGTCAGTTCCACTGTAAAGGTCACCGGGCTTTCCAAAATAAGAGCATCGCCGATGATTACGTCCACCTGTCCGGTCTGCCCCGGAGTGATCTCTGGTGTCAACTCGCTCTCCACTTCCATCGCCGCATCCCCTCCCGACACCGTCAAGGCGCTCTGGTCATTTCTCTGATGCGGCTGTGACTCCTCCTGTCGGACTATTCCCGATGCGTCAGTCTCTGTAGCATTTACCGTATAGACTGAACTGAGTGCCAACACTGCCGCCAATATAAACACTAATGTCCTTTTCATTGCTTTCTCCTTTCACCCGAAAGCGGTATTTAGGCGTTTGTGAAAAACATATCACAATCACCTATGAAGATTTGGGTGTCAAACGACACACTTAATTAAATCCTGATATTAATTGTACCTTGAAAATTTAACACGAATTAATTGGAATTGTTTAAGCAATGGGTATTTCCCACCTACCTGCCTTATAGCAGAAAGGAGCTGGGAGCTGATGGATTGAGCAGGACTTTTGATGACTCTTTCATTTCCTCTTTCTTATGGGGTCTGCGCTTCCCATCATCATCCTATGTCGCCCTTTCTTTCAAAAGGCGGATAAGAAGCCGATAGCCTCAAACTCTCCTGTGATATATGCAGCGATTATAATGCGCCGTTCCATTTTTTTGAAATGCTTGGCATATTATTTTACACATTCATAAATTAAGCTTAAAATTATCCTTTTTTACTTAATCACAAGTATAACTTAACTTTTTCCTAATTTCAACAAAAATTCATACAATACCAAACCCACTGCCGCCATAAGTCTTCACACCCGATACCATTTTGTATCCCACCATAAAGGAATTAACCACTGGAATAATTATATCCGACATTCGTGTCATAATAGTCATTATCAATTTCCAATGTAACAAAACTCTTACTCTGACATTATGATTGTCTTGTATGTAAAATAACACCCCAAAATAGCATCCTCAAATTGCCTAAGCTTAGAATTTTCCTACAATTTCATTGCTGACGACACGCCCTGTGCCCGCCTTTCCTCCAGTTTTCAGCACTATGCTTTTTATCTCCCCAGCGCCTTTTCCACGCTCAGACAGATACTCCAATATTCCACGCTCCCACTCAAGATTTGCAAGTTCTTCCATTCCCTTAAGTTCCCTTGTGTCAAGTTAATGACATGAACTTTTTGAAAATTTTTTTGAACAAGGAAACACTCCGCATTATCTCCCGGAAGAATTGAGTTGACACGAACCTTTTGAAAAAATATTCACTATGCTTTATTTTCTTCTGGTAAAAAGCATTCCTATAATTAAATATTTATAATATTATATTATGTATTAGTCGTTTTTTTATATTTTAATTTTAAAAAAACTGATTTATTAATACGAATCGAAAGCGAAGAGCCCTCACGCTCTTCGCTTCCTATCTTTCACCTTACAATACACCACCGCCACCGCTGTACTCACAAACGTTGCTGCAATTGCCGGTGCAATGATCATCGCCGGATTCACACTGCCGTATTGGCTCCTGTAAGCAATCATATTCACGGGAATCAGCTGCAAAGAAGATATATTCAGAATCAGAAAAGTACACATCTCATTGCTGGCAGCACGCCCCTTCCTTTCGGGTTCTCCTTCTGTCAATGTAACGGATGCAGTCTCTCTGCCGTGCCTCGTTACACCTTCTGCCCGATCACCTTTTGCCTTCCTGCTCTCAGGCAGATAGGCCGGATTCCCCCTCTCCGCCTCCAGTTTCGCCAGCTCCTCCATCGCCTTAAGTCCTGCAGGAGTACACGCCCAGCCCAATCCCAACACATTAGCTATGATATTGGTAGCTATGTAGCCCCTTGCGGGATGACCCTTTGGAATGCGGGGAAACAGAAAGCTAAGGAAGGGTCCTATTCCCTTAGTCATCTTGTCAATCAGCCCCGCCTTCCCCGCAATTTCCATCAGCCCCATCCATAGTGCCATCACTCCAGCCATTGTAATACACAGTGATATTGCCTCTCCTGCGCCATCAAGCGCCGCATTCGTAACCTCACTCATGCGCCCTGTGCAGGCAGCAAAAATTACTCCTAACAAAATCATGGATGCCCAAAGCATATTCAACATAACCTATTCCTCACTTTTTCCAAAGCAAAACCCATCATAGTGGCAGTCTTCAGCTCCTCTTTTTAAACGCCCACTATCCAAGCCTCGCCCAAGCTTTATAGAATATACTATGCCAAATCTCAGGCATCCATGTTATAAAATCAAATTTACAGGCTTTACCACTCAAGTAAAGCCGTTCCCCAAGTAAGCCCTGCACCAAAGCCCGAAAGAATAATCCTGTCTCCCCGCTTTAGCATTCCCTTTCTGTTCATTTCGTCGAGAAGAATGGGAACGCTTCCCGCGGAAATGTTACCGCAGTGATCCAGACTGATAGGAAATTTATCCTCAGACAGTTTCAACCGCTTTGCCACAGATTGAATAATGCGGATATTCGCCTGATGCAGCACATAATAGTCCACGTCCTCAGCCATAAAACCAGCTCTTTCCAGCACTCTGTTTATGGATTTCGGTACTGTACTTACTGCAAACTTATAAACCTCCTGACCATCCATATGTACATAATCCTGTTCTATTGGATTAGTGGTCAAAGGATTATTATTCGCCCTGTTATGGCAGGCAAGCACATGCCCCTTTGCGCCGTCACTGCCCTGTTCAAAGGCAAGCAAGCCCTGTTCCTCCACACGAACAACAGCGGCTCCCGCCCCGTCGCCAAAAAGTACACAAGTGCTTCTGTCACTCCAGTCCATAATCTTGGACAAGGTTTCCGCACCCAACAACAGTGCATTTTTGTAAATTCCTGCCTGTAAATAGGCATGTGCCGTATGCAGCGCAAATAAAAAGCCTGAACAGGCTGCATTCATGTCAAACGCTACCGCACTCTTTGCACCAATCGCTGCCTGTATTTCGCACGCGGTAGAAGGAGTCACATAGTCTCCCGTAATGGTTCCCACAATAATCAGCTCAATCTCTTCCGCCTGCATCCCGGCATCCGCAAGCGCTCTCTTTGCCGCCTCCACGCACATATATGCCGTGCTCTCTGTCTTCACCAAATGTCGCTGCCTAATACCTGTCCTGCTGGAAATCCATTCGTCGGAGGTGTCCATTATCTTTGATAAATCGTCATTTGTCACTATTGTCTCGGGAAGATAGCTTCCTGTTCCAACTACTCTGGTTGTCATGCCGTTCCTCATTTCTATCATTCTTTATTCCCGCGAGCAATAAGCCAAGCGGATACACAGGGAACCCTTGGTTCCCTATCCATATTGGCGAATGCCGCAAGGGTCAAAAGCCCGCGTCTTACTGCAAGCTTTTGCTTTGCATTCTAGGTAAACTCCTGCATAATATCATGTACATACTCCAGTTTCTTGGCTCTACACGCATTTGTTCCGCAGAAAAGCAAAGCATTATCAATATCTCCCTTTGCCGCATTTACCAAAGCCTCGGTAATACAATAGGGAGTCTCAGAAGGCTTGCAGGTACTCACGCATAAATGACATTTTCCATGGGGTATAGAACCCTTTTGGGCTTTATCCAGAAAAGCATTGCGAATAGCTCTGCCCGGCATTCCTACAGGACTTTTTACAAGCGTAATATCTTTCTCACATGCCTCAATATATGCCTGTTTATAGTTTAGCGGCGCATCGCACTCATAAGTAGTTACAAAACGGGTTGCCAGCTGTACGCCGTCAGCTCCCAGCGCCGCCACTCTCTCCGCGTCCTCTCTGGTATAAATTCCGCCTGCCGCCACTACGGATACCTCCGCATTCCTCTCAGCGGCACACTGCTTTACATGTTCTACAATAGCTTGTATTTCTTTATCATAATTCAATGTCTTTAAGTCTGCAAGCTGCTCATAGGAAAAGCCTAAATGCCCTCCTGCCTCCGGACCTTCAATCACCACCATGTCAGGCAGCCTGTCATATTTTTTCAGCCAATACTTTATAATAAGCTGAGCTGATTTTAAGCTGGATACAATGGGAGCGATTTTTGTCTTGCTGTTCTTTACAAGCTCCGGCAGATTCATGGGAAGCCCCGCACCTGAAATAATCAGATCCACACCTGCCGCCACCGCCGATTTCACATATTCCTCGTATTTTTTGGTCGCCACCATTATATTAACGCCAATGATACCGCCCGCCGCTATTTTCCTTGCCTTCTTTATCTCATCTGCAATTGCCCTCAAATTACTTCCGATGGGATCCGTATCAAAAGTAGAATAGCGAAAGCCTATCTGAGCCGTGGAAATCACTCCCACACCGCCCTCTGCCGCCACTGCGCCGGCAAGACCGGAAAGGCTGATTCCCACACCCATCCCTCCCTGAATTACAGGAATTTNTGCANTTAAATCTCCGATTCTTAGGGGCTTCAAATTCATATATACTCCCGTCTGTGCCAGCAAGCTTACGCTATTTGCACTCTTTTTTATTTTCCGCCTATGGCAAAGGTCAATTCCGCCTGCACTGCAAGCTTATCTCCCACATACGCTTTTGCCGCACCGATACCGATAGGACCCTTTACCTTTACAATTTCTGTCTCCAAGCGAAGCACGTCGCCGGGGATTACTTTATTTTTAAACTTAGCCGAATTAATTGCCGCAAAATAAGCTGTTTTCCCCTGAAACTCCGGCTGACTCAAAATCGCCACCGCCCCCACCTGCGCCAGAGCTTGCACAATCAATACCCCCAGCAGTACTGGCTCCGCAGGAAAGTG